>CAYLSS010000142.1:0-7726 GCA_964385765.1 uncultured Solibacteraceae bacterium | reverse complement strand
GAAGTTCGGCTGCGGCCAGCGGCTGTCCTGAGTCATGATGGTCGAGGCCCCGGCCCACATCGATTGCGGGATCTGGTTGCCCGGGAAGGGTTCGCGATCAGCGCCATTCGGATCGCTCGGATCGCCGGTGAATGGATTGAAGATCGGATTCGGCGACTCGGACATGTCGCCCTGCCGCATGGCCGCGGTCGGAACGTCAACAAAGCGCTGCTCATTGGAGTTCTCGCGCGTGGCCTCGTAGGCGACAAAGTAGAAAACCCTGTTCTTCTTGATCGGACCGCCGATGGTGGCGCCGGCCTGATTGTAGATGAACTTCGGTTTCGGATTATCTCGATCGGAAAAATACGGGTAAGCGTTTAGTTTCTGATTGTTGTGGTACCAGAAACCAGACCCGTGGATGTCATTGGTGCCGCTCTTGATCGACAGGTTGATAGCAGCGCCGCCGGCGAGACCTTGCTCGGCGTCGAACGAATTGGTCACCACGTTGACCGTTTCCACGGCTTCCAGCGAGGGCACGTAAGCTGTCATGTGCGGCAGCCAGACATTGGTCTGCGAGGCGCCGTCGATGCGGGTGTTGTTATTCGAGCGGCTGGTGCCGTTGACGCTGAAGCGGACGGCGCGAGACGGATTCGACGGCACCGAGTGAGCGTTCTCCGGTTGCGAGACGCCCGGCAGCGTGCCGATCAGCATCTGGTAGTTCCGGCCGAGGGGTACGGGCAGGTTTACCATCTGCTTGGCTGTGACCTCGCCGCGAACCTCGGCGCGGTCTGTCTGGAGAGTGGCCGCGGCAGCGCTTACGGTAATCTGCTCGGCTACCTGGCCCAGTTGCATGGTGACGCTGATACGGGTCACGCTGTTGATCGAGACCGTAACGCCTTCTTCCATGTAAGTACGGAAACCTTCCCTGGTCACGGTGACGTTATAGGTGCCAGCGTTGACCGTGGGAAAATTGAACTGGCCGGCGGCTGTGGACCGCGTGGTCCGCTGCTCACCGGTACCGGTGTTCATCAAGTTGATTTCCGCGTCGGGGATGGCCGCTCCGCTAGGATCCGTCACCTGTCCGGTGATCGAACCCTGGATGAGCTGGCCGAATGTTGTTGAAGGCGTGAGCAATAGCAGCAAGGCTGCCATCATCACCACCCCAACCGCTGGAAAACCTCGTTTCCAGGATGATGGGCTCATTACTTACCCCTTTCGCTTTGTTTCACTACAATTTACGGTGAGTCGACGCACTACCCCTGCTTATGCTCTTGGGCTTTCACGACTCGCCAAACCCCTGATACTTGTTGGCCAAAAAACACCACAAGCTCCATCGCTTACCCGCCTCTTGTCGGCGACTGCTGCCAGAAGACCGGTAAAGGATCTAGCTTATTCTACACAAAGTCTGTTGTTTTGCAAGAAGTAGTTCCAAAAAATCTGAAAGGAGGTGGCGCAACACTGTGCAAGAAGAGACGTCGGTTGTTTGTCGCTGAGATCCGAGGCTGCGCCAGTTACTTCCCGGCGCGAAATTCTGTTTCCCGATGAGCGGTGTTTCGGCCTCTGCGAACCGGATGTTGTGTGGCGCGAGAAAGGCGTCGGCCCCTAACGAGAGCGGAGGACCAGCACACGGTCCCGCGAATTCAACCAGCGAAGCGATTTCCGCCGGTGCCTCTTGCCGCCGCCAGCGGCCATGGCAGAGTCGCTGCGCCCGCCATTGCGTCAGGGGGCGGGGGCAAAGGACTGTTCGCCGGTTCCGGCGTGGTGGTTGAATCGCGCGGCAAACCATCGATTGGAGATCGCCTCTAATCCCCGGGAATCTCTTTGGTGCTCCGCGACGCCAACGCCACCGACCTCCACTCCTCGAGTCGCCGCCGGCTCGCGGACCGCGTTGACGATGGGAATCCGGACTTGTCTTCAATGGGGTCCGTTTCTTGTCATACATTGCGCCGACGCACAGGGGACAGAACGGATGCATTCGTCTCACTCCTGGAAGACGGACCTGCGCTCTGGGCACTAAACGGCGAGGAAACGCAAATATTAGTAGAGAAATCTTCGTGCCTGACGAACTGATAAGCAGTGGCGCTCGCTCACGCGCTTAGCAGATTTCTCGTCGAAAGGGATACTGAGTTTTGCATACCATGATGAAGATCTTGGCCGTATTGATCCTGTGCGGGGCCGTAGTGTCGGTTGCCGCAGCACCTCCGGTCGTTGGGGTGGCGCAGGGCAACGGCGATCTCCGAATCGACAATGCCGCGGTTTCTGGCAATGGCACTCTGTTTGATGGGAGTGTCATCGAGACCGGGCCAACTCGCTCCGAGCTGACGCTTAGCAGCGGCAGTTCACTGACACTTGTGGGCCGATCCCGAGCGAAGGTCTTCAGCGACCGGTTGGAGCTCGAGCCTGGTGGGGCGGAAGTCCGCCGCACGAGTGATTTCGAAATTGCGGCGCAGAATCTCCGCATAACGCCTTCGCACAGCGGGGCCCGTGTGCAGGTGGCGGTGGACGATGACCAGGCAGTGCGGGTGGCGGCCCTGCAGGGGGAGGCCGAGGTGCGAAGTGGCGCGGGCGTTCTCGTGGCCCGTGTCCGGCCGGGCATGGCGCTGGCATTACGGCCTCAGCCGGAGAACTCGACAGCTCGCGTCACGGGCATTGTGAGACAGGAGGGAAACCGATTCCTGCTGACAGATGAAACCACAAACGTAACGGTCGAACTTCGTGGCGACACCCTGATGCTGAAGCCGGGCACACGGATCGAAGCGGTTGGAACCATTCTCGAAGGGGCCGACGCAGGTGAGGGGGTAGCACACGTAATTGAGGTAGAAACCGCGAGTCCACTGGGCCCCGCCCCAGGCACTATGGGTCAGGGGGCCGCGGGGGCAGGCACCGCGAAAGGGATATCCGGGGGCACTATCGCCATCCTCAGTGGCATCGGGGCGGCGGGAACGATCGGGACGCTCTACGCAACCGATGTCATCGGTGACGGTGAAGAGGAATCCTCGGTCAGTCGATAAGGTTCCGGCACCCGGATTTTGCAGATTTCGGCCCGGATCCCTGCCGGGGGGTCCGGGCAACTGCATCCATACTCTCTGCGTCAGGCGAGCAGCCGCACATCGGGGCGATAGCCAGTCGCAAAGCTTTATCGAGTCGTGTCCAGGTAGGGCTTCAGGCACTTCAAATACAGAACTGCGCCTAACGGCCCACCCACCAAGGGGCCGACGATCGGCACCCAAAACACGTTTGAGCCGTCCGTGAGACCGTTATTTGGGAAGCCGGCAACCGCGGTGAACAACCGGGGCCCGAAGTCTCGAGCAGGATTGATCGCGTACCCGTGCATTGCGCCGAAACAGACGCCGATAGCCACGACAATCAAGCCAATCATCGGCGGTTGAAGCCAATCCGGAGCATGCTCGACCACGGCAAGAATCAGGAATAGCAGTAGAGCGGTACCGAGGATCTGGTCGAAAAGGCCGAAACCGGCATTCTCCGGAAATGCAGGGAAGGTTGTGAAGACTCCCGCTGTCGACTCCAGGTTCGGATCAAACCGTGCGAATGCTGGACGGTAGTTGAAGAAAACCAGCGCCGCAGCCGTGAAGGCTCCGGCTGTCTGAGCGAGTGAATACGGGATGACTTTCCGCCAGGGGAAGCCAGTAAATGCGGCGAAAGCGAGCGTCACGGCTGGATTGATGTGAGCGTTGCTTCGCTTTGCCGCGTAGATGCCGAAGGTGACCCCCAAACCCCAGCCGAGCGTGATGTTGGTCCACCCGCCCATGACAACTTCTCCGGGGTTGCCCGTCCCGAATAAGGTTGTCATGGCGCCTACTCCGCTGCCCATCAGGATGAGGATGGCAGTTCCAAAAAATTCAGAAACCAGTTCCGGCACGAGGCTCGTCTTCGTTCGCATTGCGGTCTTGGCGCGCATTATCTCTTAGAGTAGTAGAGAATGTGTCTCGACGAGTCATATCTTCGGAGAACGGGGCCGACGCCATTCAGGGCTCGACTTCTCAGTTGGTGACGAGAACTGGTCTTGACTGATCGTTCCAGCCTTGAGATGATCATTCCGCGATACGGTTGCCCATGCCCTGGGAGAAGCAATTCGATATCGATGAAGCCGTGGACAGCGCCAAGGATCTTTTTTGGTCCCACGGCTATGAGGCCACGTCGATGGAGATGCTGCTCAAGGGGATGGGCATCAACCGGGGCAGCTTCTACGGCACCTTCAAGAGCAAACGGGACCTGATGATTCGCGCTCTTCGGCGATACGATGCGGACGATCGCGCGGCTGTCATTCGTGCGGTTGCCGCGGGAAGGTCGCCACGCGAGGCGATCACAGCGGTATTTCGAGGAATGATCGATGGCTCCCGGGGCACGCAGGGACGGCATGGCTGCTTTCTGGTTAACTCCGCTCTCGAGGTGGCCCCACAAGATCAGGAGGTGTGGCAGATCGTACGCGAGGGGCTGAGGGATGTCGAGCGATTGTTCGCGGAACTGATTCGGGCCGGACAGGAGAAAGGGGAGTTTTCTTCCCAGCGCATGGATCCCGTCGAGATGGGTCGCACGCTGATGAACCAACTGGTTGGTCTCATGGTGCTGGTCCGCTCGAAAACGCCAAAGTCGGTACAGGAGTCCGTCGTGAATCAAGTATCCGTCCTCCTCGCTTGAGCATTTTTTTTGGCTCTAGTTTGGAACGAATGTTCCACATCCGGCATCTCAATCGAGTACAAGGAATCTCTCTATGACCACGATCAAGCCACTCTCTGAACAGGATGCCCCCGAGGACGCCCGTGAGGTCCTCGACCAGGCGAAGAAGAACTATGGTTTCATTCCTAACCTTCTCGGTAACATGGCCCATGCACCCGCATTGCTGAAGGCGTACCTTTCCGTCAGCGCCCTGTTTGACCAAACATCTCTGAGTTCGACGGAGCGCCAAGTGGTGCTGCTGACGGTAAGCGCTGAGAATGGGTGCGGCTATTGCGTGGCCGCCCACACGGCGATCGCGGGCATGCAGAAAGTGCCTCAAGACGTGGTGAACGCGATTCGCAACGATGAGCCGATAGCCGATCCGAAGCTCGAAGCCCTGCGGGCGTACACGCGAGACGTCGTGGAGCGGAGAGGCTGGCCATCCGCCGACACGGTCGCGCGTTTCGAAGCGGCCGGCTACACGAGCGAGCAGGCGCTGGAGGTGGTCCTCGGGGTCGGTATGAAAACGCTCTCCAATTATACGAACCACATAGCCGAGACCCCGCTCGACTCTCAGTTTGCTCCGGCCGCGTGGGAACCCGCCGGCGCGATCAAGGAATAGAGGACAGCACATCTGAAGATGGGGATGCGGCCAGAAGCGCAGAGCCGCTCCGGGATGTACCGGTGGACCGCGATTCGCAGAACCGCCAGATCGCCGGCGACGCGACCTGGATCAAAGGCGCCCACACCATCAAACAAAATTTGTCGGCAACGTTCTCGGTAGTCAGCGTCGTTGCTCACCCCCCCTTCCAGTCCGACGGGGAGGGAGCGGCGTTTGTACGTGGAGCGGCAGGCTCATGACAGCCGGCCTCCGGATTGGCAATCGGTTTGGGAATCGGCGGGTCGGCCGGCGGATGCCAGCGCCGCAAGGATGAGAAGTGTCAAGGCGAGAATCGCAGGCTTTCGCAAGGGATAGTCGACGAGCGAGTGGAGAAAGACCGCTGGAACACCAACGCCCCAGGGTCGACCGCGAACGAGCACGAAGCTGGTCAGGGCAACCAACAGCAGAGCGGCAAAAAAGGGAAGACCTCCGTCGGCGAACCACTCCGCCCAGTCATTGTGGGCCCTGTTGACGTAGCGCCCCACGTCCTCGATTGCATATCGAGGATAGATGTCCGCCCAGGTCCCGAGCCCGAACCCGGTCCACGGCCGCGCAGCGATCATCTCGGCGGAGGACCGGTTGAAGGCGGCGCGCGGGCCCAGAACCCCTGCCGCTTGCAGGCGTGTCCAGAGTGTTCCCGGACCGATGACGGCAGTGATCGCGATGACGAAGGACACGACGGTGGCGGGTGCGATCCAGCGCACTGAGCCCCTCAGCCAGAGGTACCCAAGGAGAGCCGCCAGTTCGATCAGCATGAGGATCGCTCCGGCGCGAGACGCGCCGGCGACGACGGAGGCGAAAAGCAATCCGGACGCGGCAGCGTCGACCATCCGCCACCGGCTCCTCTGGCAGGCAGACCAGACAGCGACGGGAAATATAAGCAAAGCAAAGGCCGAGTAGTGGTTGCGACTGACAAAAGGGCCCAGCACCTGATCGTCATAGCCGGTCTCGAACAGCCACAGGGCCCGCCCCGTGGAAGTGAGAAGCTGCAGGATCGCGAGAACCGCCACCGCGGCTCCGAACCAGGGTAGTCCCTGAAGAAATTTCTCGCGCAGGTCTCCCTCGCTCATCAATTGCAACCCCAGCACAAACACCGCGAAAGCCGTCGACCACGCCAGCGATTCCTCTATAGTGGCGAACGTATAGACACTCCAGCCCGCGAGAATCTGCACCGGTCCCCAGAGGGCGAGAAAGAGTAAAGGAGCCATCAGCCAGTGTAGTCGTGGGGCGGGGGCGCGAAAGCCGGCGATGAGGAGCCAGACCGCGGCGGTCACGAGGAAGCCGGTCTGATAGGCAGGCGTGGACCAGCTTCCAGCGAAGTCCGCGGTCAGGGCGAACACGGCCCAGAAACTGACAGCCGCGCAGAGGAAGCGGCGACAGGGGAGATCGGATTTCGGCAAGTGATGGATCACGGTCTCTCTTCCAGGCGAACCCCGGCGAGTATGATCTGGCCGGCGGGACGAACCGTTCCTGGAATGCGTTCGTAGCGGAGTTCCACGCGGACGAACTCATGGGCTGGAGCGGCGGAGAGGTTGACAGTGCTCTCGGTTTCGCGTTCGCTCGCCGGCAGGAAGCCTTCCGGGGCGATGTCGACGCCATTGCTCAGATCCACGACGCGCCATCGGATGCCGTTGGCCGGTGGCAGGTCAGTGGTTTCGTAGCGCGTGATCAGGCGGTAGGCCTTGCCCGGCGTTACGGGCGCGACTTGGAAGAGCAGAGTGGCTTTTTCCGGCTGTTTGCCGGACAGGCGAAGGCGCAGCGCCTTGCGGTGTTGGTCGAGGGCGCAGGTAAGACCGCCAATCGGGGAAATGTGCCAGTCGAAGCCAATGCCGGAGGGGGAGCGGCGGAAGTCGCGGTTGGCCAGGCGGGGGCCGTGATCCGGGTCCAATGTCTCGCAGGCGGCCAGTTCGTCCCGGCAGAGAGTGTTCCAGAGACGGAGAGCCGGCGCGAACTGACGGTGGGCGATCAGCCGTTGGGAGCCTCCTCGAATCAAGGAATAATCCTCAGGCCGGCGGTGAGCAGCCAGATGCATGGCGGCCGCTTCGACCCCGTCGGTACGATTCCGGACAAGCAAATAACGCAGGAACTGGCGGTGGCCTCGAGCCGAGCGGGGGACGACCCGCTCGAGCAGCCGTTCGGGGTTTGGATCGAGGCGCCAGCAGAGATCATAGAGGGCGTCGATCTGGCTGGGGGCGATGGCGGCCGCCTCCCCGGCCCAGCGCCAGAACTCACCATGATTTCCACGGCGGAAGTGAAACCCGGCGAGGGTCCACTTGGGATTGAAACGCCGGCTGACTGAAACCGCGCGTTCCAGGGCCAGCCGCCCCTGGGAAAAATCTCCGAGGGCTTCGCTGAGTAATCCGAGTTGGATCCATATGGCGGCGTCGTGCGGGTTGAGCGAGGCGGCCC
>CAYLSS010000141.1:0-7729 GCA_964385765.1 uncultured Solibacteraceae bacterium | reverse complement strand
TTCCGAATCTACCTTTTGCCGCCGTACCGACCTGGGGAACCACCCGGCAAGACCACGAAGCCCTGGCGGCTCGGACGAATATCGATGTACTGGAGCCAGTCGACCGGATCGATGACCTGCTGCGCCAGACCTGCGTGATGCTGGTTCCATCGCTGTGGGCCGAAGCCAGGTCGCGGATTGTCGTGGAGGCGATGCTGCGAGGCGTTCCCGTGCTCGCGAGTAATGTCGGCGGGATACCCGAGGCGAAGATGGGCGTCGACTATCTGCTGCCGGTGAACCAGATCGAGAGCTATCAGGCAGAGGTCGACGATCAAATGGTTCCGGTGGCGAAGGTGCCTCCGCAGGACGTCGGACCATGGATCGAGGCGCTCCGGGAGCTGACCGGGAATCGGGAGCGATACGAGTCACTTTCGCGGCAGTCGCGCGAGACGGCCCTGGGATACGCGAGGAATCTCAGCGTGGCTCCCTTCGAGGCCCACATCCAGAGGCTCATCGAACGCCCGCACAATCCGTTGCGGGACGTAGCGCAGGGCAATGACGCCCAGCCGGGCAGCCCGGCTTCGACGCTATCACCGGCGAAGCGGGCGCTGCTGGCGCTGCGGTTGAAGAAGCGGTCGGCGCACACGCCGCCCGAGGCGCAGTGGTTTCCGAACGTAGAGCAGAGCTCGGACGCGCGCATGCGCCTCTTCTGCTTTCCCTACGCCGGCGGCGGGGCTGCCGTGTTCCGGAACTGGCAGGCGAGCCTGCCGGAAGAGGTCGCCGTGGTGGCGGCGCGGCTTCCGGGTCGCGAGAACCGGGCCTCCGAGCGCCCGATCGACGATATCGAGGAGATGGCGGACGCAGTAGCCGCCGCTATGGGGCCTCATCTCGATGCCCCGTTCGCACTCTTCGGTCACAGCCTCGGCGCAATGATCTCATTCGAGTTGGCACGCCGTCTGCGGCGTGAGGGGAAGCCGCTGCCGGCGGCGCTGCTGGTGGCCGGTGCACGGGCTCCCCAACTGCGGCGGGATCCCATTCCCGGACCGCCGCCGACCGACGAAGAGTTTCTCGCCGAGATACGGTCGCTCGAAGGAGCACCGAGCGAGGTGCTGGATAACGAAGAGCTGCTGCGCTTCATCCTGCCGGCGCTGAAGGCTGATTCGATGCTCGGCCGTGCTTACGTCTACCGCGATGAAGCTCCGTTGGATATTCCGATTCGCGCCTACGCCGGATCCGATGACACTCGCCTTCCCGAAGCGGTCATCGAAGCCTGGCGCGAACAGACCACGGCGTCGTTCGCCGCCCGCTACTTGCCCGGCGGGCACTTTTTCATCCACACCGCCGAGGAGCTTTTCCTGCGCCGCCTCTCCGATGAGTTGACAGCGTTCGTGCGATAAGGGGCTTGCTTTCACAGAACAAGCACATCAGGTCCCGTTATCCGCGATACACTGAGTGCCGTCAGCCCCGTAGTGGGAGCCGGGCGAATCGGGAAAGGAGCAACTGATGGCGAGAATCGGCATTTTGTACTGCAAACGCATCAAGGATCATTCGTGCATCGCGTGCGCCAAGTGCTACAAGGGCATCGCCGAGAAGAACGGAGAGTTCGGCCAGCACGACGAGATCGAACTCGTCGCCATGACCGACTGTGGCGACTGTCCCGGGTTGGTGGCGCCGCGCGTCAAGCTGCTCTCGGAGCTCACCAGCAATCTGGAGCGCCCGCTGGAGGTGCTGCATTTGGGCACTTGCATGAAGATGGCCATGGAGACGGCCGACTGCCCGATCGATTTCGACGATCTCAAACCGATCATTGAGAAGAAGTTCGGCCTCCAGGTGGTTCTGGGAACTCACTCCTACTGAGCCCTCGGATCTCGGACCAACGAGAAGCAGGCCCGCAGTGCAGTAAAATACCGGAATGACCATCCGAGCCGCGCTAACATTTTTTCTGCTCGCAGCTTGTTCCGCGGCTGCCGCGCCAACTACTTTTCGCATCATCTTCGGCGTTCAGAGTGACCGAACCACCGATTTTTCTGGCACGATCCGTCTTAGCTCTGGAGAAGTCCTCCGCATCGAACCATGGCGCTTCGTTGAAGGCGACGAAATCCGTGGGACCACGGGCTGGAAGCTGGAGGCAAAGAGGACTTGGTTCGAGGACCAACCCGATGATCCGCGACCCATGATGACCGCGCCGGCGGCGCTCAACGTCATGCCCGCCGGCGTCACGGTGACGGTGGAGGCGCCGGGGACCGCGAGTGCGCGGATCGAAACAGCGCAGGGCGATTTCGAGATCCCCCTCGGCAGGCTGCGCTATGATCGCCGGCTCACCTTCTTGAATGGGAACGCCATCGCGCAGCTCACCCCGACCGTGGAGCGTGTCTCGCCGCCTTCGGAAACCGATCCGGTCGAACACTTCGACTATCCGTCCGTGGCCACCGCAAGCGACGGGACCACCTGGGTCGCCTGGCAGGGCTATCACGATCTTGGCGATCACCTCTATGTGCGGCATACCGATGAGAGCGGGTGGTCGGAGACCGAGCGGCTGACGTCTCAAAAAGGCGACATCTTTCGCACGGCGCTGGGCATCGATGGCGAGGGTCGGCCGTGGGTAATCTGGTCCGAACGCTCGGGCAGGGAGTGGGATCTTTACGCGCGCCGGTACGAGGGACGGCAGTGGCGATCACGGCAGAAGCTGACCACGGCGAATTGGCCGAACATCTTCCACCGGCTCGCGGCCGACAGCGCGGGCAACCTGCACCTGGTTTGGGTGGGACACGACGGAGGCGAATCGCGAGTCTATTGGAGCAAGCTGGAAGGCGATGACTGGTCGGCGCCGAAGGCGATCAGTGGCCCTAGCGCCTGGAATCCCGAAGCAGCGACTGACTCTGCCGGGAATCTTTGGGTCGCCTGGGACAGTTACCGCAATGACAACTATGACATCTATTTGCGGCGCGTGGGAGCCGATGGGGCGACGGGCGAAGAGATCCAGGTAACGAAGTCGTCTCTCTTCCAGACTCACGCGACGGTCGCGGTGGATCGGGAGGACCGCGTTTGGCTCGCGTGGCACGAGTCGGGAGCCAACTGGGGCAAGGACTGGACCCACGAGGATGACCGTCGCGGCACCGTGCTCTACACTGAGCGGTGGCCGAAGGTGGCTGTCCTCGACAATGGGGAATGGAAGCAGCCGGCGACGGATCTGATGTCGGCGATCCCGCCGCGCTACCACCGCTACGTCCAGTATCCGAGGATTCTCGCCGGGGCGGACGGCCGCATCTGGTGCGGCCTGCAACTGCGGACCAGTTCGGCCCATAACCGGGGCGATTTCTGGGCCTACGACGGCCGCTGGGAGTTCTATCTCACAACGCTCGAAGGAGACAGATGGACGCCGGTGATGCCGGTGCCGGAGTCGAGCCTGCGGCCCGAGGGTCCGCTGCTGCTCGGAGCAGCGGCCGGCGCCGTTCGGCTCGTCTGGACCGACGACAACCGGCCCATCTTCGCGCCCTCCTTTTACAACCTCATTCCTAACAGGCACGAAATCTATACGGCACGGCTCGACGCCGAGGGCAACGCTCCATCAGTAAAGTTCGAAGAGTTCAGCGAGGCGCTGGTCCAGATTGATCCGGTTCACCCAAACGAAGAAGCCGATGTCGCCCGCATCCGCGACTATCGGATGTCCCTTGGCGGCCAGACGCTTCGCATCCTCCGGGGCGACTTTCATCGCCACACCGAAATTTCGAGCGACGGCGCCGGAGATGGATCAATCGAAGACTACTTCCGCTACATGATCGATGCCGCCGCCATGGACACCGGGATTGTCGGCGACCATAACGCCGGCAACGATGACGAGTACTGCTGGTGGCGGACCGAGAAAGCAGCGGACCTATTTCGCATCCCGGGGCGCTATACACCGATGTTCGGCTACGAGCGGAGCCCCAGCTTTCCGAATGGCCATCGCAACGTGGTCTTCGCGCAGCGGGGCGTCAAGACGCTGCCCATTTCGCCCGAGGAAATGCGCGGGCGGACGCGCACCGGTCCCATCCTTTATCCTTACCTGAAAGAGAAGAACGGGATCGCCATAGCGCACTCGACGGCCACGAGCCAGGGAACCGATTGGGGAGACAATGATCCGGAAGTGGAACCGCTGATGGAGCTATATCAGGGCTATCACGCCAGCTACGAGTATCCCGGCGCGCCGCGGGCGGAATCCGAGAAACTGCGCGTGCAGGTGCACGGCCGCTATCGTCCGGAGGGCTTCTGGTGGAAGGCGCTCGAAAAGGGACTGAAGATCGGCGTGCAGGGGAGTTCCGACCATATTTCCACGCACACGTCCTACACATTGATTTATACTCCGAGCGACGAACGTGAGGACATTCTCGAGAGCATGCGCTCCCGCCACGCCTACGCAGCCACGGACAATATCGTGATTGACTTCCAGGCACGAACCGCCGACGGCCGAACGTTCATGATGGGAGACGCCTTCAAGGCCGGCGAGGCGCCGAACCTCCATTTCAAGATACTCGGAACCGACGAGATCCAGGCCGTCGATCTCATCAAGGATCAGACCTTCGTCTATCATGCCGAGCCGAATTCCGAGACCGTCGAGTTCACGTTTCGGGACAATAGCCCGACTAAGCGAGAAAGTTACTACTACGTTCGGATCCAACAGCGGGATCGCAACCTGGCCTGGTCGAGCCCGGTGTGGGTGGATTACCGTTAATCCATCTTCGGAGACTTCATGCGATTAGCAGTCCTGAGCTTGACCATCCTGCTGAGCCTGCTGGCATATTCGTGTGCCGAACCCGACTACAGCGCCTACCAGTCTCCAAACATCATTTTGATGCTCACCGATGATCAGGGCTGGCAGGACACTTCCGTGCCATTCTGGGCCGAGACCACGCCGCTCAACAAGCGCTATCACACACCGAACCTGGAACGCTTGGCCGCCGGAGGTACAAAGTTCACGAATGCCTATGCGAACAGCGTCTGCACGCCGACGCGGGTTGCGATCATGACCGGACTGAACGCGGCGCGAAGCCAGGTGACCAACTGGATTCACAACAAGGACGAGGCCACTGATCGCGAGCATCCCCAGCTTCTGATCCCAAGCTGGAGCGTCAACGGACTGCAGCCCAATCCGGGCCTGACGAACTCGCTCTATGCGCGGCCGCTGCCGCAGTTGCTGCGCGAGGCGGGCTATCACACGATTCACATCGGCAAAGGACACCTCGGCGCCCGCGGCACGGCCGGGGAGGATCCGCAGGTCTTCGGATTCGATATTCGCATCGGCGGGCGTTTTTCAGGCGGAGCAGGCAGCTACCATGGGACCGACGGGTTCAGCGCCGGCGGCCGTGGAAAGGAGACGCCATGGCGCGCCTGGGATCTGGAACAGTACCACGGCCAGGAGATTTTTCTGACCGAAGCCCTGACGCAGGAGGCGATCCGGGTAATCCGCGACGCCGCCATCGATCCGCGTCCCTTCTTCCTCTGCTTTGCTCACTACGCGCCGCATGCGCCGATAATGCCGGACCGCAGATTCGTGCAGAAATACCTGGACGCCGGTCTCGATGAAACCGAGGCCGCCTATGCCTCCATGATCGAGGGCATCGACAAAAGCGTGGGCGATCTGCTGGACCTGCTGAAGGGACTCATGCTGGACAGGCACACCATCTTCATCTTCATGTCCGACAACGGCGGGCTGAGCCATTCGAAGCGTTCCGGCGACCCCCACACCCACAACGCGCCGCTCAACAGCGGGAAGGGCTCGGCTTACGAAGGCGGCATTCGTGTGCCGCTGATCGTGCAATGGCCGGGTGTGACCGCCCCCGGCTCGACCAGCGAAGTACCGGTGATCGCCGAGGACCTCTTCCCAACAATCCTCGCGATGGCCCAGGTGGGCGTCCAGGGCCAGCAAGGAGCTGTTTATCAGAACAGCGGCGTTCGGACGCTCGACGGAGCGCTCGACGGAAAGAGCTTCGTGCCGATCCTACAAGGGCATCCGTCACCGGACGAAAGGACGCTCTATTGGCACTTCCCACATGCCTGGGGCGGTCTGGACAGCGGGCGGCACACCGGCCCCGGGATCGGCGCGACCAGCACGATCCGGCGGGGTCCGTGGAAGATGGTCTACTGGCACGCCAACCAACGGAAGGAACTCTTCAACCTGGAAAACGATATCGGCGAGACCAATGATGTCGCGAAGGATAATCCGAGCATGGTGGCTCAGCTCTCTACGGCTCTCGGGGGCTATCTGAGAGAAATCGGCGCTCCGATGCCGGCCTCGAAGCGTACCGGTCAAGCGGTTCCGTATCCGGATGAGTGAGCGAATCTGATGCCGGGCTTTCGCATTGTTGGTGCGGCAATCTTCCTGATTGCCTGGCCTGGCGGGATCGGTCGGGCGCAGGATCTGACGCTGGAACAGCTTTACACCCGCCCCCACATCTGGGGGACACCGCCGCAGTCGCCGACGTGGTCCGAAGAAGGCCACACTCTCGTCTTCCGCTGGAACGCCGAGGGACATCGGTTCCGCGACCTCTACGCCTATCACCCGGAGTCACTGCGACTCATACGGCTCACCGACCTCGAGGATTTCGAGGATCCCCTGTTGCTCACCGCCGCCGAGAGGGATGAAATCCGCAGCCGGTACCTGGCGCCCGAAGCCGGCATCCACGATTTCGCGGTGTCGCGAGACGGATCCGAGGTCGCGTTCTCGTTCAAGGGCGAGCTGTTCGCCGTCTCTTCCGACGGCACAGCCGAGCCGTTCCGCTTGACCCGCAGTAAGGAGGGCGAGTCCTCGCCGGAGTATTCGCCCGCTGGCCGGCAACTTGCTTCGATGCGCGGCGGCCAGCTCTTTGTCCAGCACCTGCAGAATGGCCGGCTCTGGCAGGTCACTGATGTCAAATCCCCAGAAGAGTTGCTCGGCTGCGATTGGTCGCCGGACGGGAAGCGCTTCGCCTGCCTGGTGCGACATGGAAAGCCGCGACAGATGCCGCTGCCCAACTACTCGGGCCGTTTCGTTACCGCTGACCTCTTTTCCCGCACCGTGGCCGGCGACGAGCCGCCATCCTACTCCATCTTCACCATCCCGGCCGAGGGCGGCGAACCGGTATCCGTCGAGCCGGGAGAGTGGAACGGAAGGGGCTACGTCTCGGCGCCCGTCTGGGCCAAGGACTCCAGCGCCATTGCCTTCGGCGTGGTGGATGCTACCTGGAAGAAACAACAGATCCGGGTGGCGGATCCGAACACCGGCCGCTCGCATGCCGTCTGGGCGGAGGCTGACGACCGCTGGGTCCACGTCTCGGAATTCGGCTGGTCGCCGGACTCCTCACAGCTCCTCTTCATCAGCGAAAAGGACGGTTGGGCTCATATCTATACCGTCCCGGCGGATGGGGGCGGCGAAGCGATCCAGGTAACCGCCGGCGATTGGGAGACCCGTGCGGAGCGGCTCAGCTTCCATGCCGGCGGGGGTCCGGATCCGCAATGGATCGGCGAATACATCCACTATCAGTCGACCGAGGATGGCGCCGACGAGCGGCATATCTACCGCATCCGACCGGACGGCACGGGCAAGGAGAAGCTCACCGAGGAGGCCGGCGTGCACTCCGCCGCGGTCTCGGCGGACGGCGAGTACATCGCGCGTCAATACGCCGGCCTCCATCAGCCGGCCGACCTCTATGTCGGCAGTCGCCGCGTCACCGAGCGCGCCGGCGAGCAATTCGCCGCCTATCCGTGGCCCGAGACCCGCTTCATCGAATTCCCT
>CAYLSS010000140.1:0-7757 GCA_964385765.1 uncultured Solibacteraceae bacterium | reverse complement strand
AAAGCGGAACCATCGATGGTGAGGCTGATTTACAGTGGTGGCGGGCCAAAGGCGCCGATACGTTCGCCCCCATGGGGCCGTGCATTGCGATCGGACTGGACTATGCCAGCTCGCGTATCCGACTGCGACTGAACGGAGAGATCAAGCAGGACCAGGTGGTCAGTGATCTGGTCTTTGGTCCGCCTGAAATCGTCAGCTTCATCAGTCAATACGTGACGCTGCTGCCCGGCGACGTCATCTATACCGGGACGCCCGGCCAGACGAGCGCGATGAAGCCGGGTGACGTCGTCGAGGTCGAGATCGACGGCATCGGCGTGCTGAGAAACCCGGTCGTAGCCGGTTGACTTTACTAGTTGCCAGAGTCGACAAGGGAAGATTATGAGTATGTGTCGAAGGATCGTATTGGTCTTGTGCGCGTTGGTATTCACGCTTACGGCTTTCGGACAGGCGGCGTCTTCTCGTGTGGTGCGAGCGACGGGCCATGCTTCGATGTCGACTGAACCTGATCAGGCGAAGATAGAGGTCGGGGTAGTGACCAAGGCGTCCACGGCCTCCGAGGCGGCCGCTCAAAATGCAACGCGCGTCGATGCGGTGCTCTCGCAATTGCGGCAAGTCCTCGGTCAGTCGGCTGAGATCAAGACGACGAACTACTCTCTGAATCCGGAATACCGGCGACCCTCGAATGGGGAGCAGGTGCTTACGGGCTTTATCGCCAGTAACAGGGTCCAGGTGACCATCGAGAACCTCTCGGCGATTGGTGACGTCATCGATGCGGTGACTCACGCTGGTGCGAATACGGTCCACGGTTTACGATTCACACTGAAGGAACCGGAGCCACTGAGGGCGAAGGTCCTCGGAATGGCGGCACAGCAGGCCAGGTCCCATGCGGCGGCAATTGCCGAGGGACTCGGAGAGGAAATCGGCGAGGTGCTCGTGGCGCAGGAGGGTGTGGCGTTCGGTCCGCCGAGAACCGAGGACATGCTTGTCGGGAGGGCGACGAGCACGCCCATCGAAACCGGGCTGGTCGAGATCAGCGCGACAGTGACTGTCGAGGCCGAGCTGCGCTAGCTGCGATAAACTCGTTCCACCAACACTGCAGCCAGATCAGCCTGCTGATCCGGCCGTCGTTCGGTCGGGTTCGAATCCACGTTTCGAGCGCCTTCCGATTGAACGGACTATCGCCGGCGTCCATCAGAACCTGACGTCCATATTCCGCAATCGGACCGCGCGTCCATGTGCGGCCCGGATATCCCAACCCCTTCTTGCGTCGTTGGAAGATCTCCGTGGGCAGGTGACGGCGAGCGAGGTGGGAGAGGATCACCTTTTCGCGACCGTTGCGGATCTTCAACCGGGAAGGGAGGCGCAATGCAAACTCGACCACCGAGCGGTCCAGGAACGGCATGCGCTGCTCGAGTGAATGGGCCATGGTGACCTTGTCTTCGGCAAACAGGATGCCTTCGGACAAGCGAGCGGTGAAGTCGTGAGCCAGACGGCGCTGGAGACTGTCCGAGCAAGTCGAGAGGATATCGGGAGACAGAATGACGGGCGCAATGTCGGGACCACCGCTGAACTCTGGTTTGAGGAGTTCACGTTTCTCATCGGGAACAAGGGTCCGGCGCCACTCAGTATCGGCCTCGACAACCGTTCGCGATCCGAAGACGAGCAGAGCTCGGCGCCAACGTCGTTTCCTGACATGTGGCAAAACAAGCCGGATGAACCACGCCGGAGTGATCCGCCGGACAAAATACGGCCAGTTGAGACGCATCCATTCATAGCCCCCAAACAGTTCGTCGGCGCCCTCGCCACTCATCACGGTCTTCACATGTGCGACGGCCAGCGAAGCGAGTTGGTAGCTCAGCGCCGCTGGTCCGCTGTCGAATGGCTCTTCCAGGTGGCGTACGAGATGCGGCATCTGCTGGACCACGCTGCCGGCGCTGTACTCGATCTCGTGGTGGTCGGTCTCCAGCCGTTCGGCGACCAGTCTTGCGTAGCGGCTTTCGTCGACCCGCGGCGAGTCCGGAAAGACAAGCGAAAAGGTCTGCAGCCTGTTGCCGGCGTGTTGCGCGGCAAACGCAGCTACCAGTGAAGAGTCCCAGCCGCCGCTCAAAAAAGCCCCGACTGGAACGTCGGCGGCGAGGTGAGACCGGACAGCACGGATGAGAATCGCTTCGAGCTCGTCGGCGTATTCTTTGTCGGACCGCTTCGGCTCTCTATTGTTGTAGTGGAATCGCCAGAAGAAGTCGCGGTTGAGCCCGCTAGTGCCGATGGTGAGAAACTCTCCCGGCTGGAGCTTGGACACGCCTTTGAAAGCGGTCAAGGGCGACGGCACCAAACCGACCGCAAGGAAGACGTCGATTGCCTCGGGATTTGGTTGAGGCGAGATCCAGCCAGTCGCGAAGAGCGCTTTGACCTCCGAGGCGAAAACCAGGCCGTCTCTACCTTCGTGATAGTAAAGCGGCTTCATGCCGGGACCATCACGAGCCAGGAGAAGCCGACGTTTCCGGAAGTCGAGCACGGCAAGCGCGAACATGCCATGGAGGTGTTTCAGGAAGCTGTCGCCCCATTGTTCATAGGCGTGGACGACGACCTCGGTGTCACAGCGGCTGCGAAACCGATGGCCGTGAGCCTGCAGAGTCTCGCGCAGGTCGTTGTGGTTATAGATTTCGCCGTTCAGGACGCAGTGGATGGTTCCGTCCTCGTTGGGTACAGGTTGCTTGCCGTGCTCGAGGTCCACGATGCTGAGGCGGCGACTGGCAAGGCCGGCGCCGAAGTCCCTGGCGACGCAAAGACCGTTCTCATCCGGTCCGCGATGGATCTGGGCGGAGTTCATCGCCTCCAGGGCGCTACGAATTTCCATTTGGCTACGGAAAGAGCCGTAGATGCCAGCTATGCCGCACATGGTCGGATTCCCGATTGTCGCATATGGGCTGCTAATCTTAGACGACATGAAGCATCGAACGATGGGACGAATAGCGCGGGTCGCCGGAGTTTTTGTGTTGGCGGCAGCCCTGCCGCTGGCTGCCGCGGAGAAGCGTTCGATCCTGGCGGTCTTCGCCCATCCGGACGACGAGATTGCGGCCGGCACTCTCCTGGCGAGGTATGCCGCCGAGGGGCATGACGTTCACCTGGTAATCCTTACTTCCGGTCAACAGGGCGATTCCAGAACCGATATTCCCGCCGGCCCGGAACTTGGGGCCGCCCGCGAAAAAGAAGCGAGATGTTCGGCTAAAGCGTTGGGGCTTCATCCGCCTTACTTGCTGGGCTTCCAGGATGCCAACATTGCTACCCGCGAGGCTGTGGCCGCCATCATAAAACGGCTGCGGGAGATTGTCGCCGAGACAAAGCCCGATGTGATAGTCACCTGGGGTCCTGACGGGTTGAGCGGGCATCCCGACCACCGGATGACGAGCGCCCTGGCGACCGATGTGTTCCAGCGCCGGTCGTGGTTCGAGACTCCCCCGGCGAAGCTTTATTACGTGGCACTGCCGGAGGCCCTTCTGTCGAGAGCTTCGGAACGGGAGCAGGCCGCGCTGGCGCCTGTCGCGGACCAGTTTGTCACGACCACCGTCGACGGGCGGGACCACGCCGATGCCGTCTATCAAGCGATGCAGTGCCACATCACGCAGTGGGGTCCGCTCGAGGAGGTTCAGCAGCGGTACGAAGCCTTCCGGCGGGGCGAGTCACAGGAACTTATGATGCGATCGGTGCTGGGCAGGCCGGTGACGCTGCGGCTTGCATTGTCGGTCGCCGGCGCGGGGCAGAAGGGAGATCGCGAGACGGACATCCTGCAGGATCTCCCGTAGGCCGCTCGCGCGCAGCCGCCGGAACGCGCGCTCCCCGACGGCCGCCAGTGCAAGTCAGTTGAGAAAGCTCCGAGCCCGAGGGTCAGTGAGCGGATTGGTTCACCGTCGCTGTGGCCACCACCTACAGTGGCGAGCGTAAGATCAATTGATTCCCTTCCACCCATCTAAGTCCGCGAAAACCGAAGGGGGAATTGATCGGCCGGCAGGGGCGCCCAGTGGCGCCGCTCACCATCGAGCGCGAAGATCGTCTGCTCGGCCGAGCGCCCGGTGTAGAATTGCGCGTAGACTCGACCCGAGGACGTCATCACCGCTTGGATCAGTTTGACGGAATCGCTCCCTTCGCTACCTGGTGGTGATAGTTGACCGGATGGCCGAAAAAGGCAATGTTCGAAGAACCCGGTCGTCATCCACTGACCACTGCCTAGTAATCCGCCGCCGGATGTTTTTCATCATGAGGACCTCGATGTCGAAGGTCATGTCGAAGTCTTCAGGTAGCCAGACATCCTCGCCCAGGCGCTGGAACTCGATGGTTGCTTGTGTGTCGTGGATGGTTGCCAGCAATCCGCCCCAATACTTGTACGGTTCGCGCATTGCGAACTCGATACGCACAAGCCCATAGTCATCTTGCGAGATCCAGAAACGGCCGGCGGACTTGTTCAGAGCCCGGTCAATCCGGCGCCGGACCGGCAGTTCCCCAGACCGGGGCTGGAAGCCGATCACCCAGCATCGGTGTCCTCGAACCGTTTCTTCTCCGCCGAGTGTCATGTCGTAGCGTTCGACCAATTCGCGGTTGAAGCGAACGGCCATCTCGTCCTCGGGCTGCGGATGCTTGCCCTCCGCCTTGCGTTCGCGGACCTCCTGAATAAACTTCTCCTTCTTCTTCCGCTCGTCGCGCCGTTCCTTCTCGTTGAGCGGGCGGCCATCCACTTGGATGAGTTCCTCGAACCGGGCGCCTTCGACCGCATAGACGCGGGACACCGACGTCTCACGCTTGACGATTTCGCCATCGGCATCCAGCGAGCGGACCACCGTGCGCTCGATCAGTTCGTGGTGGTTCGCGGCGAGGGTCTGATGCTGCTTTTCGGCACGCTCCACGGCGCGGTCGATGATTTGGTCGACAGACAGTTCGGACGCGGTCGCCGTAAGGCTTCCGACCAGCAGGGCAAAACCCAGCATCAAAAGGCGGTGCTTCAAGTGCATCGAACCCCTCTGGGACTTGGATGCTCCACAGGCTGGGCTGGCTGAAGAAAAGCGGTTCCTAGTCGCCGCGCTTGGCGGTGAAGGTCATTTCGTAAGCGTCCCAGGTGCAGTTGCCACGGAGTTGGTCTCCACTTTCGTTGCCGCTGAGGACGAACTTCGCCTTGTAGCCGGCCTCTTCCGAGTAGAGGTCCCCGCTGAGGTCGAGCTTTCCGTCGCGAAAGGTCCCCGTGAGTGTGGCTCCCTCTGACGTTGCCGTCACCTTGTCCCCGTCCACGACGAATTCGTAGGGAACCGGACCGCGGACGCCGCCCGGCGTATCGAAGGTGAACAGCCATTTACCGCTGATATCGCCCGCCGGCGCGGTGGCGGCGAGGGCCGACAACACAACAGAGACGACGAAAGCCCGGACGATGGTTCGCATGATTCGCTATCGTAGCGCAAACCGTCCGCGGACGAAATTCACATTGTCATACTCGGGCCAGCCGGAGAAGGCCAGCCAGAAGGTGTTGTTCTCGGGATCGAAGAACTTCGCCGGGATCACGTAGTTGAACTTGATGCGGTCATCGATGAAGTTGTCGGCGTAGTACACCGTTGTCCAGGGTCCCCATGGCGTGGGGGCGTCGAAGATGCCGAGACTGGCGAGCCCATTGCCGGCCGCCCGGGGCGATTCGCGGTCATCGGAAGGGTAATAATGCGGCTTGGTCAGCAGGTAGCGGTCGAGATGGGGTAGGTAGGACACGCCAACGTGCCAGAGGTATCCGTTCCGGTCGATGAAGGCGGGCCGCTTCCGGTCGAAATCGTCGCTCCAGGCGGCGCTGCCATCGGCGCCCCTGCCGGAGAACCACTCGTAGGCAGCCGGATTGCGGATCTGCTCGTTCGCGACGCGGGCAAGGTAGAACTCCGAGGCGCGGTTGAAGGCGAAGTAGACGTAGACGTATTCATCCATCGCGTCCTCGTAGGCGGGGCCGAACTGGACGATCGAACGCACGCGGAATCCATCAGGCACAGGGAAGAACTTCTCCGCGCCGAGTTCCCAGCTCTTGCCGCCGTCCCGCGAGACGGCGTAACGGGTGTTGTCGGCATCGTTGATGCTGTCGCCGGAGGTCCAGAACATGTGGATGGTGTCCCCGATGGCAACCAGCGCCTCGGGTTTGCCGAAGCCCTGGCCGGGACCGTCGCCCCATAGATCCTCGCCATTCAAGCTGCCGGGTTCGCCAAGGATGCGGGTCACGCCGATGCTTTTCTTGTCGCCGCGGCGGTTCCATCCCCAGCCGTCGCCCCAGGCGGCCAGGAGACTGCCATCGCTCGACCAGGTCATCGGCCACTGGTCGCTGCCCTCGCCGAACTGCTGGTGAGATTGGAAGTCGAACTCGACGCCCGCGATGACAGGGCTGGGCGGATATGGCGCCATGACAGCCTCTAGGGGCTCCGGGTTCAGCACGAGGTCAATCCGTCGAACCGTGAAATAGTCGTCGCTCGACGAAACCATGTACATCGACTCCCCGTCATCCGACATCCACTTCGACGGTAGGTGCGCGGACTCGCCCGGCCCGATGTCGAAGTATTTCGTGAAGTAGGCGGTAGTCCACGGGCCCCACGGTTCGGGCGCGTCGTAGATGCCGAGGCCCCCGAAGAAGCGTTCGGCGTCGCCTGGCAGCGGCTGCACCCACAGGTAGCGCTTGAGCGCCGGGTTGTAGCTGACCGAGGACCGGTAGCAGTTGCTGGCGTGCGTGAAGACCGCGCCGCGACGGTTAATATCGGCGGACCATTCGGGCTCACCGGCCCGGAAGCGCACGAAAAACTCATAGGCCTCGCGATCGAGAGTGCGATCTTTCGGAACGCGCGCCAGCACCATGCGGTCGGCCGGATCGTAGGCGCTGTCGCTGTCGTGCGAATAGACGTAGACGTAGTCATCGCGGGCCCCCTGGTAAGCCTTCCCGAAGTTGAGGAAGCTCGGCGCGCCGAAGCTGGTGGTGAACCGCCAGTCGCTCCAGGACCACGAGCGCCCATAGTCATCCGAGTAGGCGAGCTGCGAATTCGCCGCGTTCCGGACCCACATGTAGAGCCGTCCGCCAAGGAAGAGCATGCCGCTGGCCTTCTTGCCGGCCGAGCCCTGGCCGGACTGCTCGCCACTTGGAGAACGAATATTGAGACCCTGGAAGTCATTTGGCGTCCCAAGGATTTTTGCCAGGCCCAGGCTCAGCTTTTCTGGTACCTGCGGCTCGAAACCCCAGCCGTCGCCGTAGGCCGTGTAGAGATTGTCATCGTCGGCCCAGGTGAGCGGCCAGTTGTCCGAGCCGGCTGCGCGGCGGACGACGGTTTCCGCACCGGCGAATCGCATTGAGTGAATCACCGGGCTGCGCGGATACGGCCCTTTTTCGCTGAGAGGCTGACCCGGCGTGTAGCCCTCGACCGCCTCCATCACCGGGTTGAACACGAACTCCTCGATTGCTCCCCAGAATTCGTTTTCACTGTGCATGGCGCCGCCGTTGCGGACGACGACGAGACCGAGGCTCGGCACCACGAGCAGAACCTGTTGGCCGGCGCCGGCTCCCGCGAACGCATCAGGCGGCACATTCGGCCATACACGGTCGAAGTTGGTGTACCAGGCGAGTCCGGAACCTGGTTGTGGGTTGCCCGGCGGACGCTCCGGAAGGGGTGTTCCCGCGTAGCTGACCGCGCGATCCACCGAGGAGGGATTCACATTATAGAATTAAAAATTAGTTTTAAATGTCGTCCTTGGCAACCTCCTGC
>CAYLSS010000139.1:0-7770 GCA_964385765.1 uncultured Solibacteraceae bacterium | reverse complement strand
CGATGTTCACGGTGGCCGCCGGGTTGTGGAGATACATGGGATGGATCACGTGAAGCAACCCGCTGATCAGCAGGCCGGAGCCTGAGCCGAGCAGGAAGACGCCCCCGCTTCGCCATAATGATGAGAGCGGCGGCGCCAGTGCGGCGAGACAGAGCAGCGCCACGCAGGCGATCGCGGCGGCGAGGGTCAAGGTGAAGGACAGGCCCTGACGCGGGATGAGGCGATGAGCGAGCGAGGTGGCCAACAGGATCCCTGCCGCCATGGCGAGGAAATGGAGGCCCGCAGTGGAGAAGTCGGACCGCAGATGGTAGCCCCAGGCCGGCAGAATCGGTCCTAGAAACGACATCAGCAGCCCGGCCAGAAAGAACCCTCCCATGGCTGCTCGCGCCTTGCCGGCATCGAGGACTCTTTCAGAGCTCACAGAATCCACTTCAATCATCGACGGGCTTCGCGTGTGATCGTTTTGTTCCCTTGGTCGGGCAGGTTTCGGATAGAATCCTTCCCGCTATTGTAACGTTTCGGGAGCTCTGTCCCGGGATCGGCCCAGGAGCGGCATCCCAAAATCCGGAAAGGGACGACTTGACTCCTTCCAGATTCGGGAGGTAGTCAATAACCGGGATCGCGGTATCAATGGCTTACGCACTTGGAATGACGATTGCAAGAAAGTGAAGCGGGGTTGTCAGAGGAATACTCTCGCACTTGGTGGTAGTTGCCTCCGTGCAACTGCGACATGCGCCCCGTCGCTTTCATGCGGCGGGGCTTTTTCGTGTGCCGGGCTTTTCTATTTGTGTGCTGCGGACTGCTAAACTGAGATCTCCGCCACATGCGAGCACGCTACGCCCGCTGGATCAGGACCTGGGAGCGCCGTTTGCTCTCCCGTGATACCAATCGACGAGCACTACCGTTCGATTGGGGTTTGGACTGGCTCTATCTCGATGGCTTGATCCGCGAGCCGGAGATGGAGCACCTGACGGCTGAGTCGCTCGCCTCGGCCCTGGATCCCGCTTCAATCGACACCACCGAGTTCTTCGGATACCGCAAGCCGTCGCACTTTGACAGGGCCGACGGTGAGATCAGTTTCGAGAGTCCCGTGAGCTGTCCGCATCCGGAGAACCGGACCGGTCATGCCCGCTTCTTCGAGGCGCCAAGGAATCGAGGGCGTGCAGTGGTTGTTGTTCCCCAGTGGAACGCCGCTTTAGGAAGCCATGTGGGCCTCTGCCGGTTGCTGAATCGGTTTGGAATCTCCGCGCTGCGGCTGACGAAGCCCTACCACGACCGCCGCCGGCCGGCCAGCCTTCAACGCGCCGACTTCCATGTTTCCAGCAATCTCGGCAGAACCATACATGCCATGCGCCAGGCCGTGATCGACACGCGCTGCTGCCTGGATTGGCTCGAATCACAGGGCTATGACCGGTTGGGGATTGTGGGGACCAGCCTGGGCTCTTGCGTGGCCTTTATCGCTGCCGCCCACGATACCCGGGTCCGCACTGGAGCTTTTAACCATGTCTCCGCCTATTTCGGCGATGTCGTGTGGACCGGTCTGGCCACCCGCCACGTACGGCAGGGGCTCGAGGAGCACCTCTCCCAGACAGAGCTGCGACGCATCTGGGCGGTGATCAGCCCGGCTCCCTACATCGATCGGTTTCGTCTACGAGAATTCCGGAGCTTGTTGATCTGGGCGCGTCATGATCCGGTCTTCCTGCCCGCCTACTCCCGGTCGCTCCTCGCTTCCTATCGCGGCACGGAGGTGGTTTGCCTCCCATGCGGCCACTACACCTTGGGTGAATTCCCGTTTAACTTGATCGATGGAATAAAGATTGTACGCTTTCTAGTCAACCAGTTGTAGTCATTTCGTCATGACCTCAAGATCTTGCTGCGAGGGAGAACATTTGAGTTGACAACTGTTCGGATAATTTTTAGTATTAAAGCAGCACTGAAGAAAGGAGGTGGTCCAGGCGAATGATATCTGGTAGTAGTAACGTGCAAACACCGATGGGGGTGACCGACAGCTAACGCTCCGGTTACCAACGGTTCAGGACTCGATCAGTGACGAGACCGAAATACATGTGGACCGGTCACTCGCGTCGAGGTCTGGTGGGCTTTTAAGCATGAACTGAGTCCACCTGAAGCGTTTGCAGACGGCTCTAATAGACCCTCGGGGGAGGTGGAGTGCTGTTATCCGCCATCCCGAGGGTCTTCTGCATTCTGGATTTGATATACTACGATCGAAGAGGCTGGTCTCTCGGGAAGTCACGGTTCACCCCCCAGTGAAAGGACGTTTTGAGCGTCTCGAGAACAGGCGCTGTTGACCTGATGGGGCCAGAGAACTCAACAAGCTCACGAGAAAGGACATTCCCATGAAAGCAGGCATTCACCCCGCCTACGAAGAGATCACTGTAACCTGTGCCTGTGGTCACAGCTTCAAGACCCGCTCGACTCACAAGGGCGCCATGCACGTGGAGATCTGCTCGGAGTGCCATCCTTTCTTTACCGGGCGCCAGAAGTTAATCGATACGGAAGGCCGCGTGGACCGCTTCCAGAAGAAGTATGCGCGTGCGAAGGAATTGGCTGCCCAGCGGAAGGTGAAGAAGAACAAAGGGGCGCGTTCCTAGCGGCCGCCGGTTTGCGCCGGGGCCGCTTTAGCGACCCTTCTTTTCCTTGTTCCGCTTCTGCCGTTTTTCGGCCCGCTCCTGGCGGAGCTTCTCATATTCAAGACGTTGAGACTCGGTAAGCATCGCCTCGATGGACTCAATCTGTTCGTGGCGAATGGCGTGTTTCTGGGGTCGGATGACCTCTTCATCCAGGGCCACGAAACGGTCCCGGCTTCGGTCGAGGATCTCGTTGAGGCGGGCTAGCTGTTGGGTTGACAGGGAGAGTCGGGACTGCATGACATCCACATAATGGCGCCGCCATTCCTCCGGACTCCAGTCTTTGTGAGATTTCGCGCGGACAGCATCCCCCGAGTAAAGTTCATGGCCGACGACACCAACTACGACGCCGCTGAGAAACACCGCGGCCATGTATAGCACGATGGTAGGGATTTTGATTGAATGTCCGGCGCCTCCTCCGGCTGCGCGATGCCGAATTCGGAATAAGCCAGCGTCTCATAGGCTTCCTCTTCGAACGTGTCAACATAGGTGATCGCGTCGAAGGAATCCTCGCGAATCGGCACCGCCATATAAACCAGCATCAAAATGCAGAGCGCTGCCGCCGCCGTAATGAAGGCGCCAGTCCAACGTCGTAAAACGCGGGTTGATTTGCGCCGGGCATCGACTCGACGCCAGATTCCCGGCATGAAATCAGCGGAAGCCTCCGGGATCCCACACGCATCCCTGTAGGCCATGAATAGCTGGTCGAGATCGCGATCGTCTTTGTTCATCTCGCTCACTCTCAGTTTCCACCTTGCTTCGCCGCAACGGCCTCTTTTTGTGACCGCTGGAATGCCCTGATCACTCGTTTCCGCGCCCGAAAAAGTCGAACCTTAAGAGCATTTTCGTTGACACCGTAGACTGCCTCAAGTTCCTTCAGAGACAGTCCCTCTATTTCCTTTAGCGTCAAGAGGATCCGATCGTCCTCGGATACCTCCGCCAGGAGTGACTGGACGAATTCGCGGGTTTTGGCCTGCTGCGTCTCGTCGCCACTCACCCTGGTCCCTTCGGCCGCATCGGCCATGACGACCTGCTGCTCTGACAAATCGGCCATTCTGGCTTCTGTGCGCCGTTTCTGCTTGCGCAGATAGTCGTAGGCGGCATTCACGGTCAGTCGGTAGAGCCATGGCTCGAAGACCTCGGGAGATCGAAGCTGGTCCAAGGAGAAGTACAATCGTACGAAAACCTCCTGTCCCACATCCTCCACATCTTCGGGGCGACCAATGAGCCGGGCGATGGTCCCCAGAATCCGTTTCCGATTTGCCTGAACAAGCCGAGTGAAAGCGACATCGTCGCCTCCTTGAGCGCGGCGAATCAATTCGTGATCAGTCGGCACGCCATTCCTATCGCCAGCGCCCAACTTCAACCTTAACTGAAAGGCGAACGGGCACCTTGCTAGGTTACAAGCCCTGAGCGCCCACAGGCAATCCAGGGGCGCGCTGAAACGCACCTCTTCTCCTGTCTTCCATAGAACCAGCACTAGAAAAACTAGTCTAGTCTGTCGCCGGACACAGCTCTCCTGTCAGTGCCGGCAGGCACACGCGAATGGGAGTGGCTACGACGCCATCCGCCGCAGATACGGCGGGTGGCTGAACTCGTCAAGACCCGCTCTGGCGGACGTGGACCGCGATCTCGTCTCGGAATACCGTTCAAGGGATTCGATCAGATTGTCGATCAGCAATCGCTGATCGTAGAGCTTCTCGAGTTCCTCTTCGATTGAATGCAGGAGTGGGGAGGTGGAAGACTGTTGGTTCATATCACTTCTTGTATATCAGGTACTAGACGTACTACACAAGAGAATACTATCGGATTAAGGCATTTTGGGTAGCAGTAAGGAGGTGGAAATATATACATATTCGGCGCTGGCCTCCCGTGCTAAAATCGGGACAGACCGCGCCCGTGCTTCATGGATTTCCTGGACAATCTCAATCCGCAACAGCGGGAAGCCGTATGCCATTTTGAGGGTCCATTGCTCATCCTCGCCGGCGCCGGGAGCGGGAAGACGCGTGTCATCACGCACCGTGTCTGCTACCTGATCCGCCATCACAATGTCCCCGGGCATTCGATTCTGGCGGTCACCTTCACCAACAAAGCGGCTGGAGAGATGCGGGATCGGGTTGGGAGCCTGTTGGCCGCCGACGGCGTGCTGGCGCAGCCGACGATTTCCACCTTCCATTCATTTTGCGTCCGTCTGTTGCGGCGTGAGGGTGCATCACTGGCGGATCTCCGGCCCGGCTTCAAGCCGAGTTTTCTGATCTACGACGACGATGACCAGATGGCCACTGTCAAGGCTGTCTACAGAAACCTCGGCCTCGACGACAAGTTCATGCCCTATCGCGCGGCGCTTTCGAGAATCAGCCACGCGAAGAACCAGCAAAAGTCGCCTCAGGACGCTTATCAGGAAGCGGGCGATCCCAGGGCCGAGCGGCTCGCGGTCATCTACGAGCAGTACGAAGGCCGGCTGCGGCAGGCCAACGCCCTCGATTTCGATGATCTGCTGCTCGAAGCCGTCCGCCTGCTGCGGAGCGACGAGACTGTACGGCAGGTGTATAACCGGCGGTATCGTTTTCTCCTGATTGACGAATACCAGGACACCAATCGCTGCCAGTACGAATTGATGAGGCTGCTTACCCGAGAACACAGCAACGTGTGCGTGGTCGGCGACGAAGACCAGTCCATCTATAGCTGGCGGGGCGCCGATATCCGGAACATTCTGGATTTCGAGCGGGACTTTCCGGATGCGGTGACCATCCGGCTGGAACAGAACTACCGCTCGACGGGGAACATACTCCAGGGCGCCGGAGCCGTTGTGGAGAACAACACGGCGCGCAAGGGGAAGACGCTGTGGACCGCGGCCGGCGCAGGCGAGAAGATCGGGATCTACCAGGCCCCGGACGCCGAAAATGAAGCACTCTTCATTGCCGATACGATCGAACGCCTGCTGGCCGAAAGGCCGCAGGATCGTATCGCGGTCCTGTACCGGACGAACTTCCAGTCACGGCAGATAGAGGAGGCGCTACGGCGCTATGGGCGAGACTACGTGGTCGTTGGGGGCCTGAGCTTCTACCACCGAGCCGAAGTCAAGGACATCCTGGCCTATCTGAAGCTGGCGACGAATCCGAGTGATCCTGTGAGTTTGCAGCGCGTCATCAACCGGCCGGCGCGCGGCATTGGGCGGACGACACTTGAGCAGATCGAGGTACACGCCCGCCGCCACCATGCGAGCCCCTGGCAAGCGTTGGAACAAATGCTGGAGGGTAAACTGTTGCCGACGCGGGCTCAGGCGGCGGTGAAAGCATTCCACGAGCTGATGTCCGAGCTTCGGAAGACGGCCGAGAGCGAGTCGATTGGGGCGCTGCTTCAGAAGATCATCCACGAAACCGGGTACCGCAAGATGCTCGAGTCCGCGGGGACGCCGGACGCCGAGGCCCGGATAGAGAACCTGGAGGAGTTAGTGAACGCCGCGGCCGAAGCGGCGGACCGGGGCGAAGGTCACTCCGATTTTCTCGATCACGCGGCCCTTGTCAGCGAGGCGGACAACCTGGACGAGCGCGCGCGTGTTTCCCTGCTGACGCTGCACAATGCGAAAGGGCTCGAATGGCCCGTGGTATTTATTGCCGGGGCGGAGGACGGTCTGTTTCCCCATTCGCGATCGCTCGAGAACGAGTCACAGATGGAGGAAGAGCGGCGCCTTTGCTACGTGGGCATGACGCGCGCCGAGAGACGACTGATCATTACGTGGGCCCGGGCGCGGCGGAAGTTCGGCGGCGGACCGCTCGAGCCGAGGGCGATGTCGCGCTTCCTACTGGAGATTCCGAAGAAGTACGTGGTGCGACTCGATGACGGGAGTGGTCCAGCCGGCGCCGTGCCGGAGGTGGACTTGTTCGCCGAGCAGCACCTGGTCCGCGAAACGGTCAGGAAGAACACTTACACCGGAAAGACGTATAATTCACTTGAGAACATCAGCCAGTTCTTCCAGGAACGGGGACTGGACGGGCCGCCGGTCAAGCGCCCGCAGGCGCCGGTGAGACATCCGCCGCCGGTGGCGAAGAAAAGCGCTGCAGGGGCGGGTCGTGCAAAGGGCAAGTTTCGGGCGGGCATCACCGTCGAACATCCGCGCTATGGCCGTGGCATGGTGCTGCGGCGCGAGGGAGAGGGCGATGAGGCCAAGCTCACCGTCAATTTTCCGGGGCATGGTTTAAAGAAACTGATCGCGAAGTACGCCAATCTGAAAGCTTCCGAATGAACACAAAAAACATTACCGACAAGCTCGAGCGCAAGAAAGCCAAGCGGGAGGCCCGAAAGAAGGCCTCGCCGAAGGCTAAACGTCCGTCTGACGTACCGCGCGGATCGAATAAGAAGAAGGTCCAGAAGGCCGCGAGGGGGCAAGGCCGCTAGTTCACTGGACTATTTAGCGCCCGCGGCACGCTCGCTCACGATGTCCTCGCAACTGTTCCGCACGAAGAGCATCGACGATCTGATCTCGTCGTCCAGGCAGGAGGACAAACGACTGAGACGCTCGCTCGGGCCGTGGAGCCTTACGGCGCTCGGCCTGGGGGCAGTCATCGGTACGGGTATTTTCGTCCTCACCGGGACTGCGGCGGCTGGTGAGACGCTCAGCTACCACTCGGTGCTCCATGCGCCGGTGCTGGACCTCATCGTGAACGGTCCGGACGCCATCTCCACGATTGGACGCCCTGGGGCCGGACCCGCCGTTTCGCTGTCCTTCATCCTGGTCGCCGTCGCCTGCGGCTTCGCGGCGTTGTGCTTTGCCGAGCTGGCCTCGATGATCCCCGTGGCCGGCAGCACCTATACGTACGCCTATGCCACCCTCGGCGAGATCTTCGCCTGGATCATCGGCTGGGATCTGATTCTCGAATACGCCGTCTCGAACATGGCCGTCGCCGTTGGGTTTTCGGCCTACTTCAACGATGTTCTGGACAATGTTTTGGGCGTCAAGATACCCGCCGTCCTGGCGCAGCCGATTTTTGTGGGCGGCGAACTGTCCGGGGCCTGGTTCAACCTCCCCGCCGCGCTCGTACTGCTGGTTCTCACCGTGGTTCTTGTTCACGGAATCCGGGAGAGCGCCCGGGCCAACAACGTGATGGTCTTCATCAAGCTG
>CAYLSS010000138.1:7023-7791 GCA_964385765.1 uncultured Solibacteraceae bacterium | reverse complement strand
GTCATGTTCGTCGGCATTAGCAATCGGGTGTCGATGGCTGGTACCACCGATATATCCGATGAGCTCTACTTCGTGCATGACCGGAAACGGCTTTGGGAAGACTGGGATCTGTTCCTCGAGCAGAGTCCTATTTACCACGTCCAGAAAGCGCGGACCCCGCTGCTGATCCTGCACGGCGAAGAGGACACTCGCGTTTCGCCGTCGCAGTCGCTCGAGCTTTACCGGCACCTCAAGGTGCTGAACCAAGTGCCCGTTCGGCTGATCCTGTACCCCGGCGAGGGTCACGGCAACCTCAGGGCGGCATCCCGGTACGATTACTTGCTGCGGGCCATGCGCTGGTTCCGGCACTTTCTCCAGGAAGACGGCGACGAGCTTCCGCCCAAAGAAATCGACTACAGTTTTCCGCTGAACGACGGCCATCGGAACTGACCGTCCGTCCGAGTAAAGATCCGCCGCCGTTCTGCCGATCTACAGCTCGAACGCTAACCCGATGCGCTCGAGACGCCAGTGGTACGCAATCAGAAAGAGCCGCGAGGAGGGGTCCGGGCTGCTGCTGACCCTCTTGGCGATGGCGCTACTCGTGGGGACGCTCGGCGCGGCTATTGATCTGAGCCACATCTACATGGTGCAAGGCGAGCTGGAAGCCGTCGCGGACGAAATCGCCCTGAGCGCTGCCCGCGAGCTCGACGGGACCCAGGAAGGGCTCTCCCGGGCAAGCAAGCTCGTGCGGGAGATCCGGGACGGATCATCCGGGTCTGCGTGGCTCAG
>CAYLSS010000138.1:0-7013 GCA_964385765.1 uncultured Solibacteraceae bacterium | reverse complement strand
CTCAGGGGAGGTGATCTGCCTCAAAATACCCGGAAAAGTGTTAAGAGCTTTGTGCAGCTCTTCCAACCCCGTGGTCGGCCGCCGGCGTGCGGTTCATACGGCTCAGCGCGACGGCCGGAGCCAGGTTGTTTTTCCTCCCGATGTGGCCGGGGATGGCGCAGAACCAGCGGGTGACGGCCTCCGCCATTGCCGGCCAGGAAATTTCGCGGGACTCGCGGCGTGACTTCGCGGAATTGATTGTGGATCCACCGGCGGCAGGCTTCGAAATGGACCGAAGCTATCCGGTAAAGACCGTGGGAGATTCAGAATGCGAGCAAGCGCTCGAGCGCCGCTTCTTTCAGGACACCGATATGGCCGCCACCGAATACCACTCCTATCGGGCGTCGGGCAACGGTCGCCGGGTGATGGTGGCCCGCGTCAACGCGAGTACGGGAACCTACGTCACCATGCTGGTCCAACGGGACTCGGGCAAGAGCTGCTCGGCCACCTACGCCGGCGATGCCCCCGTCATTGGCGCGGCCATGAACGGCGCGGGCTCCCCCGGGCTGTACGAGGTGAGACTGTTTCGACGATGACTCCCATGATGACAACGCCGCGCACTACCCGCTCGACACAGGCAGGAAGCGGACTGGTCGAGTTCGCGCTCGGCTTCAGCGTGCTCGTGGTCCTGTTCATGGGCCTGTTGCAGGTGGCCTACTCGATGGTGGTCCTGAGCCAGTTGTCAGCCGCCGTCCGGGGCGGCGCCCGCTACGCCGCCGGGGTGGAGTTCGACGACCCGCACCAGGAGTTCGTGGACCGCGTGCGCAACATGGTGGCCTACGGGACACCGGACTCGACGGCCGGCGCCGTCCCCCAATCGCCGGATCTGTCTCCCGAACATGTCGAGGTCACCTGGACCAGGGACTCCGCCGGAAACCCCGAGACGCTCACCGTTTCTGTGCGCGGTTATACGATTCCGCTCTTCGGAGACCGCGAACTGAACGGCCTCCCGCGCTTCACCGTCCGCCATACCGGGCCTTGCAAATCGTCTGCCGGATCCGCCACGCGTTGACCCTGTCCGCTGAATCACCCGATAATCGCTGTTTACGCAATCAACGGGAAACAGGAGGAGACAACCATGCCTGCGAAAATCGGATTTATCGGGCTCGGCATCATGGGTAAACCGATGTCGAAGAACCTGCTCAAGAAAGGCCACGAGTTGGTGGTCTATGACATCGTGCCCGCGGCGATGGACGAAGTAGCGGCGGCCGGCGCCGCCAAGGGAGCTTCGGCCGCTGACGCCGCCTCGCGAAGCGACGTGATCATAACCATGCTGCCGGACGGCCCGGATGTGGAGGCCGCGATACTCGGCAAGGACGGAGTGCTCGAGGGCGCAAAGGCAGGCTCGACCGTGGTCGACATGAGCTCCATCAACCCGCTCGTCTCGCAACAAGTGGGCCTGGCGTGCGCCGGGAAAGGAGTCGCTTTCCTCGATGCGCCGGTGAGCGGGGGCGAACCTAAAGCGGTCGAAGGGACACTCGCGATCATGGTGGGCGGCAAAGAGGAGATCTTCGATGCCGTCAGGCCGATTCTCGAATGCATGGGCGCCTCGGTCACCTTGACCGGAGACGTCGGCGCCGGCAATGTCACCAAGCTTGCGAATCAGATCATCGTGGCCACGAACATCGCCGCCATGGGCGAAGCGCTGGTATTGGCAACCAAGGCGGGACTCGACCCCAACCGCGTATTCGAGGCCATCAAGGGCGGGCTCGCCGGCAGTACCGTCTTGAATGCGAAAGCGCCAATGGTCTGCTCGCGAAACTTCCAGCCCGGATTCCGGATCAAGCTTCACCAAAAAGACCTGCGAAATACGCTGCTCGCAGCCGAGTCGCTCAGTGTCCCGCTGCCGATCACAAGCCTGGTGCAGCAGATGCTCGTCACTCTCATGAATGACGGTAAAGGAGAACTGGATCACTCCGCAATCGTCCAGTTCACCGAGCAGGCAGCCAAGATCGAGGTAAAGAAGAGCGATTAGCTAAGCTTACTTCCGCCGCACATACACGTAGTAAGAGCCGGCGATCGCTTCACCGTCTTCGTCGTCGAACCAGGTGTGCAGCCGCACCGGTCCGCGTTCGAGCGTGACCTGGAACACGGCGGACAGGTCATGTTCCTCCACCTGTTTCGACATAGTCAGGTGGCCCAGGCGAATGCGCGCCTGCGCAATCGGCAGTGCGACGCCGGGTCCTCGACTGCCGGCGGTCAGTTGGATCGCCGGAAGCCCGGCTCTCAGGGCGGTATCCGCTTCACGGGGCCAGCGGCGCAGCTCGAATTCATATTCACCCGCCTCGGCTACATCGAGGTGCCAGTAGCCGTTCTTGCGGACCCCCCGGCGGATCTGCCCCTGCTGGTCGACAAATACATCGAGCCACTCGCATGCGGTCAGCATCAACGGATTCTCGGCATCGCTGCCGATGGTCACCCGCTGCGGTTCGTTCGCGAGATCCTCGACCTCCCCCCACCAGGAATCGAGATGAGCCCGCATCTTCGCCACGACCTCGGGATGCTGATCGGCGACGTTCTGCTGTTGCATCGGATCGGCGGCCAGGTCGTATAACTCACGATCCTCCAGCAATCGCCAGCGTTTCCAGAGCACGGCCGCTCCCTCCCGGCGCATGATCGACGGACTGTCGGGCGAAGGGTATTCGAAGCCGAACGGCATGCGGCTGTAGTTAATCACCACCATGCGGTCCTCCGGCACTGCCGCCTGCCCTCGCAATACCGGCGCTAGGCTGATGCCGTCGAGCTTCGGCGGCTCGGCGGCCACCAGGCCGGCAAGATCCATGAGTGTCGGCAGCAGGTCCTGCACCTGCGTCAGTCCTTCGACGTCACGGGGCTCCCCGAACCCACCGGCCGGCCACCGCAGGAACAAGGGCACGCGATGGCCGCCCTCCCATAGCTCGGTTTTGTGGCCGCGCATCCCGGCGTTGTAATAGCGATAGCCGAACGTGCTGCCGTTGTCGGTCAGGAAGATCAGGATGGTGTTCTCGGCGATCCCCGAATCCGCAAGAAACTCGTTCAGCCGGCCGACATTCGTATCGATATTCATGATCATCGCCAGGTAGCCGGTAAAACGCTCCCTCGTCGCCGCATTCATCTCGGGCAGGCTGACACCCCGAAGAGCTTCGTGAGCTTGCTTCAGTTCCTTCTCCGGCGCCCAAAACGGACCGTGCGGCGCATTGGTGGGAATGTAGGTGAAGAAAGGCTGGCCGGCGGCGACACGGTCTTTCATCCACGCCATCGCCTCGCGGAAGAAGATATCGGTGCAATAGCCCTGGTAGCGGGTTCGTTTTTTGTCGCGGATGTAGGTGTCGTCGAAATAGTCGTTGTTCCAGAAGTCCGGGACGGAGTTGATGTGTGACGAGGGGAACCAGAGCGCTTCCTGAAAGCCTCGCTCCTCCGGCCGGTAGGGAGTGTTGTCGCCCAGGTGCCACTTACCGAAGATCCCCGTATGGTAGCCGTTCTCGGCAAAGATGTCCGCGATGGTCGGCAGGCCGGCGCGCAGGAGCGTGCGTCCGCTGCTAACATTGATGGCCCCGTTTCGCGCGGCATCCAATCCGGTCAGAAGCTGGCCGCGCGTGGGCGTGCACATGGGCGCCACGTGAAAGTCCTTGAACCGCACGCTTTGTTCGTGAAGACGGTCGAGATGTGGCGTCTTCAGGATCGGATTCCCGTGGGCGGACAGTTCGGGGTAGCCCTGGTCGTCCGTCATGACAATGATCACGTTTGGCCGCGCTGCCGCTGCGGCGGCCATGGTCATGACTCCGAGGAGTCCGGCCAGGAGCAGCGGAAACGTTTTATTTACGGTCTTCTGGAGTGACATAGCGCAGGCTTTCCCTATATGACAGTCTGATCAGGACCACAGTATATGCATGATGGTGTCCGGCGCTACCCCGTTTCCAATTAAGCCGCCATCGCGCATTCTCGGGGCGCAGCGCTTGCGACGCGAAACACAGCGGATTTCGAAGGCTGTGAAATTGCGCTCGTGAATCCCTGGCAACAACCGTAATTCGTCACGCATGACACGCCCGGAATCCTGGTCGCCCTTTTGCTGGTGATGTTTACGGGGATTCTGGTCGATACGTTAAAGGAGTCCGCCGCATCGTGGGCGTACGCGTAGTATTGCCTTTCGGGGCGGACCGGATTACTTGGAGTCGGATGGTGAGTCGGAAATCGCGGATTGGAGCGTACTCCTATTTCGCGCTGGGTGCGGTCGCCTGGACGCTGCTAGGGGCCGTCTCGGTGGCCTGGAATATGCATCAGGCACACCTATCAGCGCGCCGGAACGCGAGCGTCCAGGCCCGCACGGCATACGACAAGGATGTAGTCTATCGTCGCTGGGCGACTGCGCACGGCGGCGTTTATGTTCCTCGGACGGAAGAGACCCCCGCGAACCCGTACCTTGACGCCGTTCCGGAGCGGGATGTCGCGACGCCCTCGGGGCGGGAGTTGACGCTGGTGAATCCCGCCTACATGACCCGGCAGGTGCATGCACTCCACGATGAACAATACGGGATTCGGGGCCACATCACCAGCCTCGATCCGCTGCGACCGGAAAATGCGCCGGACGATTGGGAGCGGGATGCGCTCAAGGAGCTTCAATCGGGCGGCGAGGCGGTCGAGTCTCTGGAATCGATAGATGGTGGGGAATATCTGCGGGCGATGTATCCCATGGCCGTCGAGCCCGGGTGCCTTAAATGTCATGGCGAGCAAGGATACGAAGTGGGAGATCTTCGGGGCGGGATCAGTGTTTCGGTTCCGATGGCGCCGTGGCGGGCGGCCGAGCGAGCCGAACTGCTGCCGGTAGTCGCAGTGCACACCTGGTTCTGGCTGCTGGGTTTGGCCGGTATGGGCGCCACCGCGTTAATAACGGAAAGCCGCCGGCGTCAGTTGCAGGACAGCGAAGAGCGGTACCGGCTGCTGTTCGAGAACTCGCGGGACGCCCTGTTAACACTGGCTCTTCCATGTTGGGAGTTCAGTTCCGGAAACCGGGCGGCGATCGAGATGTTCGGAGCCCGGGACGAGGCGGAGTTTATTTCTCTGAGTCTTTGGGATGTATCGCCCGAAGAGCAGCCGGACGGACGGCCGTCGGCGGCGAAGGCCCGGGAGATGATCGAGACGGCCGCGCGCGAGGGCAGCCACTTCTTCGAGTGGATGCACCGCCGGCTTGACGGCGAGGACTTTGCCGCGGCCGTCCTGTTGACCAGAATAGAGGCGGCGGGCGAGGCCTTCTTTCAAGCCACCGTGCGCGACATCACCGCGCAGAAGCAGGCGGAGCAGGCGCTGGCAAGGGAGCGGCAGAGGCTTGCTTACATACTCGAAGGCACGAATGTCGGCACATGGGAGTGGAACGTTCAGACCGGAGAGGTGATGCACAACGAGCGCTGGGCGGAGATGATCGGATACTCGCTGGCGGAGATCTCTCCCGCTTCCATCGAAGCATGGCCGAAAATCGTTCATCCCGATGATTTCAGGGTGGCCAACGAATTGCTCGAAAGGCACTTGCGCGGCGAGTTGGACTACTACGAGTGCGAAGCAAGGACGAAGCACAAGAGCGGCGAGTGGGTCTGGGTGCTCGATCGTGGGAGGGTCGTTACCTGGACGGAGGACGGCAAGCCCCTGCTGATGTGTGGAACCCACCAGGACATTTCCGAACGCAAACGGGCGGACCAGGCGCTGCAGGAGAATCTGGCGGAAACCGAGCGTATGAACCGGCTAATGCAGGGCCGCGAAACGAGGATCCGGGCGCTCAAGCGCGAGGTCAATGCGTTGTCGGAACAGCTCGGACGCAAGCCGCTGTATGAGAGTGTCGCCGGCGGCGACGAAGAGATCGGCGACGCGGATTGGGCGCTGGCTCGTGAGTCGCACCAGGGTGGCGGCATCCAGGAAATATCCTTGCCTGCGGGTGTCGACACGGCGGACTCCGGCGGGGGTAGCGAGGGAGCAGCCGAAGTTCAACCTTTCCGAGCCTGCCGGGAAGACGGGAGTTCCGGGCAACTCACCGATGCCGAACGTCTGGACCGGCTTGGCGCGCTCCTGTCGGCCGGACTGGAAAGATGTCCGGCGCCGGAGGATGAAGGCTCTCTTGACGTGATCGAGAGAATGGCCGGCGAGCTGCTGAATGACGTGCGCCTGACACGGAAGGCTCTCGAACAACAGAGGGAGACCCTCGAGCGCGGCATTGAGGAACGAATCGCCGAGGTCAATGCTGCGCGCCGCAACGCTCTGAGCATTGCCGAAGACGAGGAGGCAGCACGGCAAGCGGCGGAGAAGGCCCGGGAAAAGCTTGAATCATTGAACCGGCATCTCGAGGAACAGACCGCTCTGGCGAACAGTATGGCGGCGGTGGCCGAGGAGGCTAACGCGGCCAAGAGCGAGTTCCTGGCCAATATGAGCCACGAGATTCGCACGCCCATGAATGGTGTAATCGGCATGACGGAACTGCTGCTCGACACCAACCTCACCCCCGAGCAGCGCAACCATGCCGAGATCGTGCGCTCCAGCGCCAAGTCTCTGCTCACCTTGATCAACGATATTCTGGACTTCTCCAAAGTGGAGGCGGGAAAACTCGAGCTGGAGACGGTAGCCTTCGATCTGCGCGAGTTGCTTGACAATGTCGCGGCCATCTTCGCGCATCAGGCCGGGAAGAAGAACCTCGAGTTCGCCTGTGAGGTCGGGCGAGAAATCCCCTCTTCGCTCGTGGGCGACCCGAGCCGCTTGCGCCAGGTGCTGACAAACCTGGCCGGCAACGCCGTGAAGTTCACCCAGGAAGGCGGCATTGCCATGCGGGTCCGGCTGGCTCGGGAAGGTGAAGCGGATGTTCTGCTCCATTTCTCGGTCCGGGATACCGGCCCCGGCATTCCGGCTGACAAGCTTCATGTCCTGTTCAACAAGTTTATGCAAGTAAAGGGGGCCGCGACCCGAAAGCACGGAGGGACCGGCCTCGGCCTCGCGATTTCGAAGCAGCTCGCCGAGAT
>CAYLSS010000137.1:0-7792 GCA_964385765.1 uncultured Solibacteraceae bacterium | reverse complement strand
CAGCGCTGGTCCTGGTTGCAACCGTCAGTCCGGGCTTCGCCCAGGCGCCGCAAGAAGCCCGGGCCGTGTTCCGGGCGGACGTTGACATGGTGGTGCACAGCTTCACCGTCACTGACAACAAGGGTCGCTATGTGAACGGTCTCGATCCGGACGACATCCGCATCCTCGAGGATGGCATCGTCCAGGACATCGCCACCTTCGCCGAAGGCAACGCGCCGCCGGTCGAAGTCCTGGAGGATGGCAGCACGCGCCCGCTGATTATCGGCCCGCCTTCGTCGCAGCCGCGCGCCAATGGTGTGCCTCAGCAGGGCGCCGAACTGCGATCCGATGCCTTCATCGGGACCAACGTGTTCGTCCTGTTCGACACGAGCAACTACATGTATCGGAGTTTCGTCTACGCCTCGGACGCCATCGCCGACTTTGTGCGAGGGCTCGATCGGGCCGATTCGGTCGCCGTCTACACCTTCAGCCGCAACCTTTCGCGTACCGCTGAGTTGACCAGCGACCGAAATCTCGCTATCGCCGGACTCCGCCGCGCCGTGGCCGGCGATGACGCGGCACTCTACAATGCCCTGCTACTGACCTTGCGCGACGCCGCCCGCGTCCCCGGACGGAAAGTGATTATCGTCTTTTCAAACGGCCCCGACAATGCCAGCGTCGTAGCTCCCGACGATGTGCGTGCCGTGGCTGAGGACGAGGGGATCCCAATCTATGTGATCTCCACCAGTGACGTGAATCGCGACAAGATCTCCTCCAATGTGTTTCGCCGTATTTCGACTCGTACCGGCGGACAAGTCTACTTCGCCAAGACGTGGCAAAAGCAGGTGGAGGCATTCGAATCGATTCGCGAGTCTCTCGGCAACTCTTACACAGTGACCTACTACCCAGCCAAGAACCCCAATATGGGCTTCCGGAACATCACGATCGAAATCGTCTCTGATATGGCGAAAAAGTATCGGGTTCTCGGGCGGCCGGGGTACCGCCCGCGACCGAGCTTCTAGCCTGCTGCGGCCCACTGTCCCCGGTCCTTCCGGCGGTCCCCCCCCCCAGGGCGCGCGGCCGAGGGTCTCCACGCCTCGTCTTGGAAGCGGCCAGGGGCGAGGGCGGGTTGCTTCGTCGCGGATGCCGGCCGGTAAGCGGGCCGAAGCCTCAGACACATGACTCCGCTTCTGTTATCCGCTTGTGTTAGAGTGAGTACTCGGAATCACTCGCCGAATGTCGATTCAAGTCTTCCTTCACGGGCAGTTCCAGGGCATTGAAAACTTCCTGACCTCGCCGGCATCGGCGAGCGAAATGGAATCCGATGTTGCGTCCGGCATGATTCTGCTCCTGGGACGCAGCCGCTGGATATCGCTGTTGAGCGAGGTTCTCCCGCGCGCCCTGCTCCTTGAGTTGGAGCTGCCTAAAGTGTTGTTGGGCTCCAGCGGGGGCGGTGAGTTTCTGCTGGTCTTGCCCGGCGAATCGATGGAGCGAGCCAATGACCTGCTCGGTCGCACCCGGGAACAAATTCAACAAATGACCGCCGGCCAGGTCCGGTTGACTTGTGCTTCGACGGAGAACCTCGGCGACTGGAGCACGGTCCGAAAACGCCTCACTGAGGCGTTCGAGCTTGCTCAGAGCCGCCCGGCGGCCGGCCTTTCTCCAGAGCTGTTCGAACCCACTCCGCCTCCGGACCCGCCGGATACGGGCGGTTACTTCACCAACCAGATAGGCGCCGGCCTGCGAGATGCCGCGGCCGTGGGTTGGAGCCCGGAAGAGCCGGCCCGCGTGCTCGTAGATGGAGGACGGCACACCTGGCCGCTTAGTGATTCTCCGGAAGCCATTGTCACCGCTCGTCATGTCGCCCCCGGAGAGAGCCGGGCCGGCATGGCGGCTCCGCTCGAACTGGCCGCACGCGCTGAAGGCCGCCGCGCCTGGGGAATCCTGCGGGGAAAAGTCGATCACTTCGAGTTCCGCGTCAGGCGCCTGCAGACCATCGAGGAACACGTTCAGATCTCTCTTCTGTACAAGCAGTTCTTCGCCGGGGAGCTGGAAGTTCTTTGCTCGATGGCGGAATTCTGGCAAAAGGTTTCCATCCTGTACTGCGGTGGCAGCGAGTTCGCCATGATCGGAGCCTGGGACGCGCTCGTCCTGCTGGCTCGCGAAGTGCAACGGCTGTTTCATCGATTCAACGAGGAGAACCTGAGAGACATTCCGGGAAACGAGGGAAAGACAATCTCGATGGCTCTGGCGCTTGCTCGCGCGCCGGAGGATCCTGTTCCGGCTGTTTTCCGCGACGCCGGCCGTCGCCTCGACCAAGCGACAGCGAGCGGCAAAGACTGCTTCCACGTCTTCGGCCATGTAGTCGAATGGCGGCAACTGGCCCAAGCGGCCGATCTGCACGACAACCTGGGCCGCCTCGTGAAGGACTTCGGCGGCTCCGCCCACCTGCTGGGCGATCTGATTCGTTTCTATAAGAGAACCGGTTCCGCCACGGACGAAAACGGCGCTCCCACAGACCGTGTTTCCCGCCCGTGGCGCTACCATCGCCGCCTCAGCCTTGTGGCTGCCGGCGCGCGCGACCGTGAGTACCAGCGGCTGCGTTCCAGACTGGTCGTCGATTTGATCGGCAAGAACGCCGCCCAAGCCCGACTTCGCCCTGCGGGCCGAGTGGCCCTGGAATGGGCGAAATTGTTGTCAGAGGTCTAGCCCGATGGCAGAAACTCAACACGAAACACGAAATCGCGAGGGCAAGCCCAACCGCGAAGGTCGCCCGCCACGCGGGGGACGAGACTCCCAACGCGGGGGTCGACCCGGGGGCAACCGCGGCGGACCGCCCGAAATCGACCTCGAGAAGCTGATCGCCGACCCCTTGTACCTGGATAACCAGGCGCATGGCGTCGTCGCCCGCATGCGCGACATGGATTCCGGCACCAAGAGCCAGTTGCGGCGTCTCTACAACGCCGTACGCCGTGCCTGCCGGGCCCCGGAAAACGAGCGGCAGCAACAGTTTGTCATGCTGCGCGCGCGACTTGCCTATACCATCGCACGGCATTCGCTGCGCAGCCTTGATAGCCTGGAACGGCTCCTGCTCCAGGTCACACGGAAGAATACCGCCCGTGGATACGAGCGCTTTCGGGATCTCTTTGAGGCGATCATTGCTTACAACGAATAGCCGGCCGCTTCACCGTTCCTCTTCGTGGACGGTCGGCGCGTTTATCAGGTCGAGGTAATCATGACTGCGCATACCGCTGATACAGAATTGAAGTTCATCGGCAAGCTCATCATCGAGGGCCAGATGCATTGTGTCACCGGCCTCCATATCGGGGCCGGAAAAGGGTCGCTTGAGATCGGAGGCGCCGACAATCCGGTCATCAAGGACGCTTTTGGTCAACCTTACGTCCCGGGCAGCTCTCTTCGCGGGAAGCTGCGGTCTCTGCTCGAGCAGGCTTCGGGCATGGCCGTGCCGTCGGAGTTGGTTTATCTCTCCAAGCGTCGCGGCCAAGAGGTAAGAATCCACCAAAGCGACCGTCCGGATGACGAAATCTGCCTCCTGTTCGGCCGCAGCCCGGGCCGGCTGGAGAAAACCACCGGTGAGGCGCTGCATAGCACCGCCGCCACGCCGGCGCGGCTCGCCGTCTATGACGCAGCGCTCGAAAAGACGAGCATCACCGATTCGATGCGCGACAACCTCGACGACGAGCTCACCGAGGTCAAGAGCGAGAACGCAATCGACCGCATTACGTCGCAGGCGAATCCGCGGACGCTCGAACGGGTCCCCGCCGGGGCGCGATTCAATATCCGCCTTGTCATTGACATCCTCTGCGAAGAGGATAAGGTCCTGCCCGCGCGTTTAGCCGAGGCCATGCGCCTGCTCGAGGATGACAGCCTCGGCGGCGGCGGCTCCCGGGGAAGCGGCCAGGTGGTGTTCGCCAACCTCAAGCTCAAGTGGCGGAATCACGCCTTCTACACTGACGGCGCCGAAGAACAGGAACTGGTGGCGGAAACCGGTCTCGCCGGGCTCCAGGCGGCCATGCGAGAGGAAGGCTTCGCCGGGAAGCTCGCCTAGTCATGCCGCATGGCCTGTTGATTCGACTTCGCCCCAACGGCCCATGGCGCATCGGCTCTGATTCGGGCGCCCTGGACGAGACGGCAGATCTCTACCACAGCGACTCTTTGTACTCCGCCATCACCCACACGATGCGCCGGCTCGGAGAAATGGATGCCTGGGTCGGCGCGACCGCCGGGACGGAGCAAGCCCCTGCAGTGCGCCTCAGCTCCTGCTTTCCCTGGCAGGGAGACGACCTCTTTGTCGTACCCCCGCGTACCCTCTGGCCTCCCGTCTCCCCGCCTTTGCCTCGGCTTCGCCGCGCCCGATTCCTGCCTCTGTCGATGGTGGAGTCCCTGCTTCAGGGAAAAGGTCCGGACGAGAACGGATGGAGCGTCGCGGGGCCGAGCCGCTGCCTTGTCCCGGAACCGTCCGGAGGCGGGAGGAGTTCGCCGGGACCTTATCAGGTCACCGTCCGCTCGGTTTCCGCTGTCGACCGGGTGAGCCGTCTCAGCGCCGAGGCTCACTCCATCGCCTGCTTTGAGTTCAACGCCGGCGCCGGTCTGTGGTTCGCCGCCTCCTTCGCTGGCGACGACGCCCGGGAGCGCTGGTCCGGCCCGCTCCGCGCCGCCATCCGGCTGCTGGCCGACAGCGGATTCGGCGGCCGCCGCTCCGCTGGATGGGGACGCTCGCAGGAGCCTGAGATCCAGGAAGGCGAATGGCCCGATCTGCTCCTCCGCCAACCGCCGACGCCGGAGCCTTCTCCCCCCCAGCCTGAGGAGACGGAACCGGCTTCCATGGCTCAGACGGGCTACTGGCTGCTATCGCTCTATCGGCCCGCCCCCCAGGACAGCGTTGACTGGAACCGCGGCAACTACTCCTTGCTCACTCGAGGGGGTCGCACCGAGAGCGCTCAGCAATGGGGCGCGGAAAAGAAGCTGCTGCGGATGGTCGGCGAAGGGTCCGTGCTCATCGCGGGCTCCGAACCTCTCGGGTCGTCCGCCGATGTCCGTCCGGAGGGCTTCCCTCATCCCATATTGCGATTCGGGTCGCCGCTCTCCATACCGATTCCCGTCGGAGGCGGCGCATGAGCTACCGGCTGACTTGCCTTACTCCCGTCCTGATCGGCGACGGCGGCCACCTGGCGGCTGTCGACTACATGGTGTGGAAAAACCAGGTGAACGTCCTGGCTCAGTCGCGCATTTTCCGACTCCTCTCCAAGGGTCCGCGCCTGGACAGTTACCTCAAGGAGATCAAACGGGCGGACAAGCTCGAGTTCGCATCCTGGGGCGGATTCGCACAGAATTTCGCCGGGCGCCGCATCCCGTTTGAAGATCCGTCGTGCACCGCCTACTGGGAGAAGCTCGATTCGGAATTCCTTCGCATTCCGACCTTCGTCGCCTCGACCGATGGACCCTACCTCCCCGCCAGCGCCTTGCGGGGCGCCATACGAACCGCATTGCTCCGTTCCCGCATCACACCCGGCTCCATGAAGAACCTGGCCGAGAGCGCTGACCGAAATCGCCCCCCGCGCAATCCCGGGCAATTGCTCGAAGACCGGCTCCTCGGTCCCTCGGGAGTGGACCGGCTCAAGGGCTTCAACATCGGAGACTCCAACACCATCGAACGCTCCTCGCTGGCGATCTATATGCTCAGAACCTCCACGCTGATCGCTCGCGGGGCCGAGACCTACGAGCTTCGCTGGAAACAGGCGCCGCGCGGCAATATTGTTGCCAACAGGCCGCAGGATTCGACACCGGTCTTTGCCGAAATGGCGAAACCGGGAACCATCTTCACCGGACGTTGGCGCGAGAATCCCTTCTACCAGAACCCGGAGGTCTGCAAGTCTCTCCGCTGGAAGTCGCCGCTCACGACGGCGTCACTGTTTCAGGCCGCCAACCAGAGCGCGGCCGCCGTGCTCGCCCTCCATGAGCAATATGCTCGCTTGGCCGCCCTGGAACGGCTCCGCCATAACCTGCTCATGGTGCGCGAACGGCTCGAGTCCATTCAGGCACGCAATGACGCTTGCCTGGTCTGCCTCGGCTGGGGAGCCGGCTTTCTCAGCAAATCCAGCGGCCCGGATCCCGCCGATGAAACCTATCGCGACCTGCTGCGCGACCTGGGCCAGTATGCCAGGGCGCTCCGCAACGACGTCCCGTTCCCGAAGACCCGCCGCATCGTGTTCATGGAGGACCGACCAGCCGCCCTCCCTGGTTGGGCGCTTCTGGAAGTTGTGTAACCTATTTGATATTCAATGGGTTCCAGTACTGTGCGATAAGGTACTTTAGCGAGTTTGGCGCTTGGAGACCGGAATCGGGCGTGTTACCATTCACAAGAGGGACGTTCGTTTACAACCTGGCGGCTTGCGCGAACAAACTGTTTTCCCATGTACAAGGCATTCTTCGGATTTCATACCAATCCCTTCAACCTGAGCCCGGACCCGGGATTCCTGTACCGCAGCAAGCAGCACGAAGAAGCCTTGGCGAATCTGATCTACGGGGTTCAGAGCCGTAAAGGCTTCATTGTGCTTACCGGAGAGGTCGGCACCGGCAAGACAATGATGCTCGAATGCCTCAGGGATTTTCTCTCTTATCACTACATCGACTTCGCCTTCCTCTTCAATTCCCGCATCACACCAACTGAGTTTTTCGAGATGATCGCCTACGATCTCGACCTCCAGTGCGAGAGCTTCAACAAAACAGCGGTTCTCAAAGCTCTCAATCAGTACTTGCTTCAAGTTGCCGGTGAGGGCAGAACCACCGCGCTGATCATTGACGAAGCGCACAATCTCGAATGGGACGTTCTCGAGGAAATCCGCCTCCTCGGCAACCTCGAAAGCCGCAACGGCAAGCTCCTCCAAATCGTCCTCTCCGGCCAGCCCGAGCTGGATCGCAAACTCGACGCCCCAAACCTCCGGCAACTGAAGCAGCGCATCGTCCTACGTTGTACGTTGATGCCGTTCCGAGAGCATGAGACGGTCGAGTACATCTCCAGCCGGCTCGCGCGCGCGGGCCAGGATAATCAGAGCGTGTTTCCCCCCGAAGTCATTGCCGAAATCCACATCCGAAGCCAGGGCATCCCACGCATCATCAATGCGATCTGCGACAACCTGTTGCTAGTCGCGTTTGCGATGGAATCGCGGATGACCACCGTCGATATGCTCGACGAAGTGTGCGAAGACATGCGACTGGAATGGCCCGGACGGCGCCGCCGCCGCGCCCAGGAACAGTTCCGCGAGGCTCCACTCCTCTCCCAGGAACTCCCCCGGCGGGTCGAGTAGTTACCTCCGACTCACATCTATCTCCCCGCAGCGCAGAGCATACTCCTCTCCTCTTCCAGTAGTACTAACCAGTATCCCTTCGGATATAAGAGTAATCCGATAAGAGTCGGGGATTCCCCTGGCATAGACTGTAAGAGATTTCACCTAGGAATTTTGTCTGAGTTTGTTGAATTGGACTGTGACCTAGGAGACATTCCCATAAGGTGCGCGTGAATATGTTTAAAATTGTAGGGATTTCAGTCACATGTGTTATACTTTTGCTGGTTAGCGTGATGCCAGCGGTTGCGGCCGTCGTGTCGCAGGAAAGCGAGTCCCTGGCATTGGGACCGTTCCCGAACCCGAAGCGTGATCCACTGGCGTTGGGTCCATTCCCGAATCCGAAGCGTGACCCACTGGCGTTGGGTCCATTCCCGAATCCGAAGCGTGATCCACTGGCGTTGGGTCCGTTCCCGAACCCGAAGCGTGATCCGCTGGCATTGGGCCCG
>CAYLSS010000136.1:0-7809 GCA_964385765.1 uncultured Solibacteraceae bacterium | reverse complement strand
GTATGGATCGACGAGAATTCCTCAAGATGGCGCCGGCCGGCGCATTCGCGGCATTGGAGATATTCCATGGCGCGGAGGGCCTGGCCGCCCAGCATCGCGAACTCGCGAAGCCTTTGAATCTGAAGGTCACCGATTTGAAGACCTACGTCGTGAGCCGGACCGGCAAGCCGAACAGCAGTAACTACGTGTTTGTACGGATCTTCACGAACCAAGGGATCACCGGTACCGGTGAGGGTTCCGTCACGAGCAAGGCGCTGACACGAGGGTGCAATTGCGATTCTCGGACGGCGAATCGCCGTCCACTGACGGTCGGGATGTGATACTTTACGAACATCTCCCGGAAGGAAGGAGACACGATGGCCAATACGACACGACGCGGTTTTCTGAAGGGAGCGCTGGCGGCCGGCGCATTGGCGGGCGCCGGTGGATCCTTGACCACAGCCTGTTCGGGCCGGAAGTCGGCTACGGACTGGGTAAGTCTCGGAAAGTCGGACGTCAGGGTAACTCGCCTTGCTTTTGGCACGGGTACCTTCGGGGGACGCGTGCAGCGGGAGTTGACGCAGGAACAGTTCACGACGTTGGTCCGTCACGCTTACGACCGGGGCATCCGCTTCTTCGAGTCGGCCGATTCTTACAAGGAGATGCACGAACGGCTCGCGATCGCGCTCAAGGGTATTCCTCGCGACTCCTATAAGCTGATGACAAAGTTCCGCTGGCGCGAGGCGGATAATCCGGCTGCGACCATCGACCGATTCCGGAAGGAACTCAACTCGGAATACTTCGACATACTGCTCATCCACTGTGTCCGGGACGCCGGTTGGGCCGAGGAGTTGAAGGCGTTGCGGGACCACTTCTCCGAGGCAAAGGAGAAGAAGATCATCCTGGCGCACGGCGCTTCCTGCCACGGTCTGCTGCCGCTACGAGACTTCCCGCGAAACACAGACTGGCTCGACGTGGCGCTGTTGCGCATCAATCACGATGGCACGAAAATGGACGCGCTCAACTCGCGCGCTTCGGAGAAGGGCGATGTCAGCGAGGTGGTCGATCACATCGCCAGCATCCATGAGCAGGGTACCGGCGTGATTGGCATGAAGATCATGGGCGAGGGCGCTTTCACCGATCCGGTGCAGCGCGATGCCTCGATTCAGTTTGTCACTCAACTGGGCACCGTTGACTCGATGACGATCGGCTATAAGTCGGTTGCCGAAATCGACGAAGCGATTGAGCGGATCGACACGCACCTGAACGCGTGATCGGGCCTTGTGCCCATCGTGCGGGCAGAGTATTGATCCAGACGAGTTAGTGGGTGATTGGAAGCCCGCGAGGAATCCAATGGACGCCTAACGATCCATGCGCTGTTTCCGGTCGTCGTCATCGGAGTCGTTCTCTGGTTTTGGGCACTGGTCCGTGTGATCGGGAGCGCTCGTCTCAGCGGGATGGAGAAGGTTTCTTGGGTTTTATTGCTGGTAGCCGCCGCCCCAGCCGGTGTCGTTCTTCACTGGCTGGTGCGTTCGGGCTTGGGGGCGCGGTGACGCTCCTGCCTGCCTTCCTCTGAACAGGCTGGAGCCTGGCGGGGCGACCCGCAGCGTTAGTCGCCAACTAGACTGCCCAAGGTTGTATGGCGCTGCCTGAGGCCGCCAAACCGCATTGCTTCCAACGGCTTGTGGGCTGCGCTTTGGGATTGCGTTCGCGCGAAGGTCTGCTGTAAACTATGCGCCGGAGGGTTCTGAGGTGCAACTGTGGGCGTACTGTTTCTGTCTCGTTCTGGCGCTGTTTTCTCCGGTTGAGGGGCAAGCGACCACTGGCGACATTTATGGCGTGGCGACTCTCGAGGATGGGAGTTCCGTTTCCGGCGTGCGCGTCGAGATCTCTGGCGACGGGTTGGAGACTCGCGAAATTGTCACGAATGAAAATGGAGACTTCCGGTTTCCCGGGCTTCCGCCTGGAAGCTATACCGTCACGATGAAATTCGAAGGGTTCGGCACTCAACAGAGGTCGGTAGATTTGGGCATGGGGGAGGAGGCGCGGATCAAAGCCGTCCTGCTCACAGCGATTGAGGACGACGTGGCAGCGGGCGGTCCTCCATTCGCGATCCGCACTGTCCACAACGCGGGCGGCAACTACCCGTCATCCCTGGGTTCGAGCGTTCCTCGAGGCTCGATAGCGGTGGGCTTTGTGGATGGCGTCGATTTTGGGCCTCTGAACCAGGCCGCGCAAACGCCGCTAGAAACCGAACTCAACGGGTTCTCCGCCTATGTGATGGCGAACGGCGAGAGGTTTGACACTTACCCGGCGTTTACAGTCGGCGGCCAGTTCGCGACCATCATTGGCTCCGAGACACCAGTGGGGGCTCACTTCTTCGTCGTGGACTGGAGGGGTATGCAGGACTCATTCCCAATCGAGATTACCGATGTCGGCTTGGAGTTCTTCTCCCTGGACAGCACGGGGCAGGGAACGATTGTGATGACGGACGCTGACTTCTACATCATCACCCCGAGCTTTCCACTGGCGCCTGGTCAAACGTTCATCGCCTGGGGAACCGGTGGAGGGCCGGGGATGGACCGCCAGGGCGGCGTGCTGAACAAGATTCCGGACTACGATTCCATCCAGGTCTTCATCGGTGGAGTGCCGGTCGAGAATCTCATCTACTCCGGGTCCGCTGGAGACTTCGGCGGGGGCGATCAACTGATTGGGATTGCGCCGGAGAACATTCCGTTCAGTTGCGGAACGTCATTTGAAGTGAAGATCGTCAAGAATGGCGTGACGAGCTATTCGAATCCGCTGACGGTCCCCACGGGTCCTGACCCTGAATCTCCTTGCGGCGACGCCCATCAGCTTGCCGAACCGCTGGTGGATCGTCTGTTTGTGGACAAACTTAGGATCTTCCAATTCTTCATGACCGAGTTGACGTTCGTTCCCGGCGTAGGACTGGAGTCCGCTGACCTCATTGAAGGAGCCCTGGTGGCTGAGGAGATCGAGGAGTTCACCTATGAGCCATGGGAGGGGTCGGGTATGTGCACTTACTTCTGGCGTCCGGGCGGTTTCCCGGGCTTCACCCGGCAACTGGCGCTTGACGGGACATTTCAGGCGATCCTCCCGGACTTCGGCATACCGCTGGATGCGAATGGATTCTTCGACCCCTTCAACGATCTGTTTGGGGACCTTCCGGATGACCGGTTCGTCGAGGGGCCATACCAGATCGATGTGAACAATCTGCTGGTGGAGAACGAGTCGATCGGCCAGAGTTGGACGGGCGACTATGCTCGACAAGCCGGCGACCTGCAGAATGCGGTCAAGGACGCACTGATCCAGTTGTACGACGAACAGGATGGGTTCTTCTCGCCGGTGCAGGCGTTCGACCTTGTCAAGGGCGCGGCTCCCGAGGGTTCCAGTCTCGCGGTTCAGTATAGCCTTAACATCTTCAACGGTCCGGCAGGCAATCATTCGATGAGCTGCACCTGTCTGCTCAATGACGAGACCGACGTGGAGACCATGCACACTGTCCTCGAGCAGCAAAGCCAGACGATCATGAGGAGCCGGATGCCTGATTTCTTCGAGACAGGCGAGATCCACGTGGTGCTCACACCGACGAATCGAAACACGCGGTTTCTTTCAGGGGGGCCAGTTGATGTTACGCAGGAGATCTTCGATACGAATGCGGTCTTCAATCTGAATCCGGAGGCTCTGAACAAGGCTATGCAAGACGCGCCGGACTGACAGCCGCTGAAGCCGAGACGGTTACGGTGCACGACGGTGGCGGTAACGGTGTGCGGAGGGATATTGTAGGGAGCGTGCTGAGTAGATGCTTCCTTCTGCATTTGGTTCTCGGGTCGATCGGGCTCGTCTGGCTTGTACGGGCCGATACTGGCGCCGCCCTCTTCTATGACGGCTCGACGCGCCCCGTGGCCTTTGCCGCCGCCGAGATTCGGCGGGCTCAGGTCGCCGCCGGGCGCTCGCTTCAGGAACTGGCGATTGATAATCTCACCGCCTCGAGCGCACCCTTGCGGCTGGCCATCGCCGCCGGCGCCGAGCAGAGCCGTGAGCTGGCTTCGGCACTGGGCGTCCGGGGGCTTGGCGACGCCTCGCCCCAGGCCTACTCGATCCGGCGGAAGGAGAGCGGCGGAGTGACGACGATCGCCGTGCTCGGCGCCGACCATCCCGGCGCGATGTACGGCGGTCTCGATATCGCCGAAGCCATCCGGCTTGGGACCCTCGACGGCCTGACCGATTCCGACCATCGGCCCTACCTGGAGAAGCGCGGCATCAAGTTCAACATCCCGCTCGACGCCCGTACGCCCAGTTACTCCGACAACAGTGACGCCGCGCAGAACAACATTCCGGAGATGTGGAGCTTCGACTTCTGGCGCTCTTTCCTCGACGAGATGGCGCGCCATCGCTTCAACGCGCTCACGCTATGGAACCTGCATCCCTTCCCGTCGCTTGTCAAGGTACCGGAGTTTCCGGATGTCGCGCTCGACGACGTGAAGCGCACCACGTTCCCGATGGACGATTCGTACTCTCATAGCGGCTCGGACATGGTGCGTCCGGAACTGCTGGCCAATCTCGAAACGGTGAAGAAGATGACCATCGACGAGAAGATCCGCTTCTGGCGCGATGTCATGCAGTATGCGCAGGACCGCGGCGTCGAGGTCTATTTTTTCACCTGGAATATCTTCACCTTCGGCGCCGAGGGTAAGTACGGCATTACACCGGAGCAGGACAATCGCAAGACCATCGAGTACTTTCGCGCCAGCATGCGGGAGATGGTGCTGACATACCCGCTGTTAGCCGGGTTCGGCGTCACGGCCGGGGAACAGATGGAGCAGCGCGACGACGAGTTCTCGAAGGAGAAGTGGCTTTGGGCGGCATATGGGGAGGGAATCCGCGACGCCTTGGAGCAGCAGCCCGGCCGCGACTTCCGTTTAATCCACCGCTACCACCAAACGGCCCAAAGCGAGATAGTGGATGAATGGAAAGGCTATCCGAGCACCTTTGACCTCAGCTTCAAGTACGCCATCGCCCACATGTACTCGGTGCCGGACCCGCCGTACATCCGCGAGGCCTTGCCGTACCTCTCCCCCAAGCTGCGCACGTGGCTGACGGTGCGCGACGACGACTACTACACGTTCCGCTGGGGCGATCCGGAATTTGCCCGCGCCTTCATCCGGAACATGCCCGGCTCGGACAAGGTGGTCGGATACTATATGGGACCCGACGGCTACATCTGGGGTCGGGAGTTTCTGAGTAAGGAGCCGGAGTCGCCGCGCGAGTTAGTGATTCGGAAGCGGTGGTACTCGTTTATGCTGTGGGGGCGGCTGAGCTACGATCCCGATCTGCCGGATAGCCTGTTCCGGCGGACGCTGGCCCGCCGTTTTCCCGAGATCGACGCAGAGAAACTGGATATCGCGTGGCGGTCGGCGTCGAAGATATTCCCTCAGATCACGCGCTTTTTCTGGGGGGATATTGACTTGCGCTGGTTTCCCGAGGCCTGCATGAGCCATCCCCGCTGGCGCGGTTTCTACAATGTGAAGCATTTCATTGAAAGAGCGACCATGCCCGGCAGCGGCATCCTCGGCATCATGGAATGGCGGCAGCGAACGCTGTCTGGTGGGCCTATGGAGGGAGTGACGCCGATCGAGGTGGCCGACAATCTCGAACGATACGCCGCGAGCGCTCTCGACCTCGTTCGGCAACTCCGGCCGCATGAAGGAAGCAACAAGGAACTGCGACTCACGCTTGGTGACCTCGAGGCAATGGCTTACCTGGGACAATACTATGCTGACAAGATTCGAGGCGCCGCGGCGCTTGCGCTCTACGACAAGACGGGAGCGGTCAAGGAACAATCCGCCGCGGTCGCCCACCTGCGCCGGGCCATGGCGCACTGGGTCCGGTATGCGAGCGCTTACACCAAACAATACAAGCAGCCGAAGCTCTACAACCGGGTTGGGTGGATTGACATCCCGGGCTTGAAGGACGAGGTTGCCCGCGATATAGAGATGGCGACGCTATGGACGCCTGGGACCATCAAGGAAGACGCGCTAGACCGTCGGGGCGCCGATACGCCGTTTCGGAAATAATCAAGAATCGACGCCGAACCCCACGCCCGACTTGGATAGAATGCGGGCGATGAGAACACGATCGCTTTCTCTCATTTTCCTCTTTGGCGCCCTGTGTCCGCCGGTCTATGCGGAGGACCGCCCGAACATCATCTTCATGTTTTCCGATGACCACACCTGGCAGGCGGTGGGCGCCTACGGCGGGTTTGTCAACACGGTAGATCCGACACCCAACATTGACCGGCTTGCCGCACAGGGATTGCTCTTCCGCAACGCTTTCGTTACCAACTCGATCTGTGCTCCGAGCCGCGCCGTCGTGTTGACAGGTAAGTACAGTCACCTGAACGGAGTCCGCGATAACCGGGCGATATTCGACGGTAGCCAACAGACCTTTCCGAAGTTACTGCGAAAAGCGGGCTACCAGACGGCGATGATCGGCAAGTGGCACCTGAAGAGCGAACCCACCGGCTTCGACTATTGGAACGTGCTGATCGGGCAAGGTTCGTATTACGGCCCTCGGATGAAGACTCCCGCTGGAACGGTCCAGCATGAGGGCTACACGACCGAGGTGATTGCCGACCTCGTACACAACTGGCTCGAGAACGAGCGCGACCCGGACCGGCCCTTTCTCCTGATGTATCAACACAAGGCAGCTCACTCCGAGTTCTTTCCCGGTCCGAAGCAGCTCGATTCCTATTCGGATATCGAGATTCCGGAGCCACCGACACTGTTTGACGACCATGCCAATCGGGGTACTGCGTCGCAGATGGCCTCTTGCGATATCGAGTATCATCTGCAGCCGCACATACTGGCGCTCACCGGCCCGCCGCCCGGAATGGACGCGGCCCACCATGATCTGTGGAACCGCACCTTCGAACAAGAGAACCAGAGATATCGCGAGGGCAAGCTCGATCGCGAAGAGCGAGTCCGCTGGCGGTATCAGCGCTACATCAAGAACTATCTGCGGACAGTGGCGGGAATCGACGAGAGCGTCGGACGTTTGATGCGCTATCTCGACGAAAGCGGTCTGGCCGACAACACGGTGCTGATCTACACGTCCGATCAGGGATTCTACCTGGGCGAGCATGGTTGGTATGACAAGCGGCTCATGTACGAGGAGTCGCTGCGCATCCCGCTCATTGCGCGATGGCCGCGGGAGATCGCGCCGGAGCGAGAGGAAGAACGGATGGTGCTGAACCTCGACTTCGCACCCACATTCCTCGACTTAGCCGGGGTGAGTATTCCGCCGGACATGCAGGGGCAGAGTTTCGCGCCACTGCTCAAGGGGGAGGAAGTCACGGAGTGGCGCGATGCGATCTATTACCACTATTACGAATTTCCAAGCTGGTGTTATATCATCCCGCATGACGGCGTGCGGACGGCCCGCCACAAGCTGGTCCATTACTATACCTATCGGGAGTGGGAACTGTTCGATCTGGAGGAAGACACCGATGAGCTGCGGAGCGTGTATGATGACGCGGCCTACGACGGTGTGGTTCGGGATCTCAAGCGACGCTTGAGCGAGATGCGTTCCCGGTTTGGTATCGATTAGCTATGCCTGGCTATATTTCGGGAATCGGGTCATCGGCGCCGATGTTCTCGCCCTGCCAGTTGGCTGTTCCGTTCTCGTAGACCAGGATACGGCTCCTGCTGCCGGGCGCCGGCTTTGCGCTCTTCTCCGGCAGCCAGCGGCGGTGTTCGCGGATGACCTTCGCGTAGCGGGGATCGTCCGCGAGGTTGCGCCACTCGTTCG
>CAYLSS010000135.1:0-7819 GCA_964385765.1 uncultured Solibacteraceae bacterium | reverse complement strand
GTGCCATGTCCAGTGCCAGGGATTCGACCGGGCCGGTAAGTCCCAGCAACAGGCTCCACAGACTGTCGTAGAGAGGAAGCGAGAAGAAGTAGAAACCGAGATCGCGCCCGAAGACCGGATCTGTTGCATTCGCGGGCACCCGGTTGAGAAAGAGCAGAACTCTGTCCCAATTCGCGAAACCCCAGAGACCTCCGAACGTCGCCCCCACCACGACCAGCCAGTAGCGAAATCTTCTCGCCCGCCTGTCCCCGGACAGCAGGAGCACCATCAACAAAGCCCCACCCAGTGCCGCGCCGCTCGCCGCCGTGATCAGCCGGGAGGCGATCTCGGTCCAGAACCGGCTATCGAAGCCCACCGCCTGGTACCAAAGCATCTCGCCCCAAAAAGCGAGCAGGCCGAAGAAAAGGGCGGTGAGCGAAACGACCGAGATGCCCGTCAGAAATTTCCCGAAACTCGAGTCGCGAACACCGGCCCACGTGACGTACAGCCCCAGCCCAATCAGTATCAGCAACACTGCATGGAACATATATTTGCCTCCCTGAAACTGACCCCTGGGGCGCCGGAGCGTTTCCCAGCGAAATGAGTAACAAACCGGCCGCGAAACGGTCTCAAATAAGATGACGGACTACACAGCAACGAACCCTACTGCCAACCTCCGGGACCATGCCGACCGGCTACGTGTACACTCCATTCGTTCCACTACGGCGGCGGGAAGCGGACACCCGTCCAGTTGCGCATCGGCCGCGGAAATAATGGCGACACTGTTCTTCGCTGTGATGGACTACGACGGCGACCATCCGGAAAGCCCTGCCAATGACCACTTCGTCCTGTCGAAAGGCCACGCGGCGCCGGTGCTCTATGCCGCCCTCGCCGAAGCTGGAATTGTGCCGGTTGACGAGCTGACCAAGCTCCGCCGCATCGATTCCAATCTCGAAGGCCATCCGACACCGCGGGCTCCGTTCGTCCGGGCCGCCACCGGCTCCCTCGGCCAGGGCCTCTCCATCGGCGCCGGGCTGGCTCTCGGCGCCAAGCGCCTGGATCGGACCAGCGAGCGAACTTATGTGCTCATGGGCGATGGCGAATCCGCCGAAGGGTCTGTTTGGGAAGCCGCGGCGCTCGCATCGCACTACGGACTTGACAATCTCTGCGCCGTGATCGACATCAATCGGCTCGGGCAGAGCGAGCCCACGATGCTCGACCACCGGATCGAGACCTATGCAAATCGATGGCGGGCTTTCGGGTGGAACGCGTTGACAGTGGACGGACACGACATCGAAGCGCTCCTCGGCCGCTTCGCCCAAGCTCACGATACGCACGAGGTTCCATCGATCATCCTGGCGCAAACCCTGAAAGCCAAGGGAATCCCGGACATGGAAGACAAGCTCGGGTATCACGGCAAACCGCTTCCCAAACCGGATGCCGATGAGGTGATCAAACACCTGGAATCCGAAAGAAGGGCGTCTCTTGGAGCCTCACCCGCAGCCAAAGCCAGCGAACGCCGTCCTCACCCCAGGCCGGCTCCGCAGACCGCCCCATTGCCGGCTCCGCCGTATTCTCCCGGAGACGATCCGATAGCCACCCGCGGCGCGTTTGGCGAGGCTCTCGCGGCGGCCGGCAAAGCAAACCCGGACGTTGTCGTCCTCGATGGCGATGTCAAGAACTCCACCTACACCGAGCTGTTCGAGAAAGACCATCCCGAACGTTTCTTTCAAATGTTCATTGCCGAGCAGAACATGGTCGGCACGGCGATCGGCTTGGCGGCCAGAGGCAAAATTCCCGTCGCGGCGAGCTTTGCCTGTTTCCTGTCCCGCGCTTACGATTTCGCCAGGATGGCCGCTATCGGCAATAGCAATATCAAGCTCATGGGCAGTCACGCTGGGGTCTCCATCGGAGAGGACGGTCCCTCGCAGATGGGGCTGGAGGATCTGGCCCTGTTCGGCGCCCAACCCAACTTCACGGTCTTCTGCCCTAGTGACGGAACCAGCGTCTGGAGGGCGTTGGAACTGGCCCTCAAAATCGACGGACCTGTCTACATCAGGACCACCCGGCCCAAGACGCCGGTTCTTTACGAGAGTCAGGAAAACTTCGAGGTCGGCCGGTGCAAGGTCCTGCGTCAGAGCGAGAAAGACGAACTGATGATTGTCGCATGTGGAGTGACCGTCTTCGAGGCTCTTCAGGCAAGCGACGAGCTAGCAACCGATGGGATCGCCGTCAGCGTGATAGACCTGTTCTGCATGCAGCCCATCGATCATGACGCACTCCGCGCCACCGCCGCCGCCAGCAACAATCGTGTGATCGTAGTGGAAGATCACTACTCCCATGGCGGGATTGGAGACGCCGTCGCCAGCGCCCTGGCTCAGCAGCGCTCGCAAATCAAGAAGCTCGCCGTCCGTGAGATTCCCCGGAGCGGTGCACCCGACGAGCTGTTGGATCGCCATGGGATCTCGTCGAAGCAGGTGGTCGCCGCTGTGAGAGAGGTACTGAAGTAGCACCCATTGCTCCTCGTCCGGGAACAGTCGCCATCTTACCTAGGGGCCGAGACGTTGGAACCTAGGGTAGCCCCTAGTCGCAACCCACATTCTCAGTCACGATGGACGGGTTTGCCGTAACATGAGTAGAAGTAGACAGTGTAAACATCGTCCATACGGAATGACGGGTGAGGATCAAAGCAGCAGCGCGTGCCTTGGCGAAATAGGGAGGAAGATGAAACAGTTGCGTTTGTTGCTGGCGGACGACCACAGATTGCTCCTGGACGGAATCTGCAAGTTGCTTGAGGATGAGCCCTACCGCGTGAATGCAGTGGAGGATGGGCAGGCCCTGCTCGCCGAGGCCGAACGGCTGCAGCCTGACATTGTCGTCCTTGACATCTCGATGCCCCTGCTCAACGGCATTGACACTGCCCGCCGGCTTCGAAAGATCGCCCCTCGCACGAAGATCATATTCCTCACCATGCATGCCGATCAGACCTACGTCAGAGAAGCATTCCGGGCCGGAGCCATGGGCTACCTGCTCAAGAGGAGCGCGGCTTCGGAACTGCGGGTTGCAATCCGCGAAGTCGCGATGGGCCGAGCCTACGTTTCGCCAAGAGTGACAAAAACACTCCTCGATTTCATGGATGAACCGACGCGGTCGGCGATGGAAGGCGGTGATTTGACGACGCGCCAGCGAGAAGTCCTCCAACTCATCGCGGAAGGACGAACCAACAAAGAAATCGCTAGCGTGATGAACATCTCGGTCAAGACGGTCGAATTTCATAAGTCGCGCGTAATGAAGGAATTGGGACTTTATACCACCGCCGAGCTGACCGTCTACGCGATCCGCCATGGGCTCATCGGCGGAGGATGAAGCAAGACTAAAGACCTGTCGCCCCCGGAGTGACAGATCCCTTCATGGACCGGAGTGACAAATCCCTTCATGGAGGGGTCGAGTCCCTGTTGAGTCCGCGGATTACTCTTGTCATTCCTTCCGGCTGCACGGTGAACCTGAATTGAAATCCACATTGATTACCTCGGGAGTATTTCCACAAAGCTGGGGGTAGGTCCTAGTTCCGCCAAAACACCACCGGCCGTACCATCGGAATCATGATGACGAAAAGCCCTGTGCTGGTGGTCATGCGACGTGAGTTCAGGCAGGAATTACTGGCACTACTGGATCGCCTGGGGGTCTCGGTGCTCGCCGCGACGGGGTGCAACGAGGCGCTGGAGCATATCCAGCCTCGATCTAACGTGCACACGGTCCTGGTCGACACGGAGCTGGCCGACGGGAACTGGAAGACGCTGCTGACGCAGATGAAGCACCGGGGTCTCGCAGTGCCGGTGGTGGTGTGCTCGAATTACCCGACACCTGAATTGGTGGGCAGCGTGTTCGAACATGGCGCGTTCGACATGCTCATGGCCCCATATACAGAAGCCGAACTGCGGCAAATCCTCGACTCGGCGATCAGCCGGAGCCGCGTCGCTACATACGCATCGCCTGAGAGCCACAGGATCTAACATGTCGCGGGACCTAGGGCTTGATCGGATCCGTGTTCGCCGTCTGCTGCTCCAAAGACGCTCGGAACTGCAGAGTGGAAATGACAGCATCAGATTGGAGGCGCCGGCTCACGCCGGCGATGAGGGCGAGCAGGCGACCGCTCTGCATGACGTCTGACCATGCCTTCCGACCGGCGCTGATTTCCGCCAAAATTCAATCAGCTTTCACAGGAAGTCGAGTCAGCGAGAGGAGAGAGTGTGATGCCATCAAATGAAGAAGTCCGCCGCCAGCTCGAACGTATTCTCAAAAGCGATCTATTTTGCGGCTCGAACCAGATGATACGTTTTCTCCGTTTCCTGGTGGAACGGAAGCTGGAAAAGCCGGAGGAGGCACTCGACGCGCGATCGATCGCCGTTGCGGTGTTCGACCGTCCGGCTGCCCACGAGCCTCGCCGCGACCCCGTGGTTCGGGTGAAGATCGGCCGGCTGCGAACCAAGCTCTCGGACTACTACCGTACCGTCGGCGCGCAGGATCCGGTGACCATCCACCTGCCGAAAGGAAGTTACATACCGGTATTCGATTATCGCTCTGGTATCGATTCTCAGTTCAACGGAAGAAGGACGGATGCCCGTGCTGCGGCGGGCAGCTCTCAGAGCATGCTGCTAACCACCGGAGCGCCCTCAGCCGAGATCAACGTCGACGGTGAGGTGGTAGTGCTGGCCGTCAGCGCCGACGAACGAGATCACGAGCGTTTGCAGAGGTTCTTCACTCACAGCAACTGGCATATCTTCGGAGTCCACGGATGCGAGGAAGCCCGCAAGGCTCTTCAGCAGGGAAGGTTCGGGGTGGTGTTGTGCGACCGCAAGCTGCCGGATGGCACCTGGAGAGACTTACTCGAGGTCCTGGCCGGCCTGGACTGGTCTCCGCTGCTGATCGTAGCCGGGGAGGACGTTGAAGCGGACCTTTGGGCGGAAGTCCTCAACAAGGGCGGCTATGACGTGCTCTCCAAGCCGTTCGAACTCGATGAAGTCATGCGCATCATCAGCCTGGCCTGGCTCCATTGGAGGCAGCAACTGGTTGGCACTGCAGCGGCCAACAGAACTCAATTGCGCGCGTGATTCAGGATCGGTCAGGGTCAGCCGAAAAACCGCGGAGCCACTGCGACCGCCGGGAGGATGGCGCTCTTAGAATTTAATTGGCTTGCGGGCATGAGGCCTCCTTGCTAGGGTGGCCTGATATGGATATCGATGTCCGGCTGGCCACCTACCTGCTCGTCATCCTGAACCCTTTCTCCCAGGTTCTGTTCTTGTGGGGCCTGATGAACGAAAAGCCATGGCGCGAGTTCATGGCCATCTACGGGCGGGCCAGTCTGCTCAGCTTCGGCGTCTACTCCCTGTTCGCGTTGACCGGGGATTACCTGTTTGCCGACGTGTTTCAGGTGCGCATCGAGTCATTGCGCATATTCGGCGGCATTCTGATCCTCCTGGTGGCGATTCGTTACTTCACCGTGGGTGAAGCCAGCAGCCAGTTTTTCCGGGGCGACCCAACGGAGATAGCCTCCACAATCTCGCTTCCTTTTATGATCGGTCCGGCGACGGTGTGGCTCAGCATCCTCATCGGGCAGAGTTTGCGCTTCCCCTTCGACCTCGTTCATATCGCCGCGGTCCTGGCAGCGAACTTCCTGATTGTCTGCCTCATGCAGCGATTCGCTTTCACTCTCGAACGGAACCGAACGAGTCTACTGGGAGCGTACCTCGCGATCCTGATGCGCACCAACGCGATGTTCATCGGCGGCATCGGGGTGGAAATGGTTGTGCGGGGCCTCGAAGAAATGGGGCTTCCGATCACGAATCGCTGATAGCGGCGATCGCGGGGGCTACAGCGGCTTGGTGACCGCATACCGGAACGCCGCCCAAGCTCCCTCCGCCCCTTCATAGTATTGGTGAGCCAGCACGCGCCCGCCGGAGTCCTCGATCAGCCGCACGACCTTACCGCGGCGAATCCCGCTCATATCGATCAGGGAGCGTCCGCGGCCGAATATGCGAAGCGCCAGGCTTCCCAGCGCGGCATAGCTGTTGCCGGGCATGATCGTGGCCAACCATGGACGTGTCCGATGGCTGGGTAGCTGGAACAGAAGCAGACCATCACTGGCCAGGACGCGAACCAGCTCTCGCAAATAGCCCCGCGCCATGGATGGCGGCATGTGCTGAAGGGTAATTGCCGAGTAGATCAAGTCCTGGCTGTTGTCCGGGAATTGATCGAGCCGCGGCGATGGATTGTGGAGAAACCGGCAGCGGTCCGGGTGCTTGTTGTACCGCCGGGCAAGCGCCACCATGGCGCCGGAAACGTCAACGCCGGTTACTGTCTCGAAGTAACCGGCCAGGGCCTGGGTGAGGCGTCCGGTTCCGCAGCCGAAGTCAAGCGCCGTCCGGCGCCGCCGGGGCAGGTCGAGCGACTTCGCATACCGCATCACTTCCCGGACTTCATCGGCGCCGTGCGCAAAGAACTCCTCGACCGATAACGGCTTCCCCTCTCCGGGGCGCCCGAGGATCGCCCGCAGAGGATCCGTCCGAGCCAGTTCGTCCCAGTCCCGTTCCAGCCGTCTGATCGTCATTGTTTTCTGGTTCGGTTCCGGGCGTTATCGAAGACAATGTCATCGAAAAAGGCGACCATAGGAATCCCCGTGTGCTTTTGAGCGGAGTCACCAGAAGACAATCGGACTGGATTGCAGTCAACCGCCGCCAAAGCGGGATCTGCCCCTCGCGCTGTGATTCTTGCCCGGCGCCGCTCCTGCAGCCGCGATTCATAGACGAATGGACGGCTGTTTCTGGCGTAGGTGTCCTGGCCGATGATGTCCAGGTCGCCGTCGCCTTCGAGGTCGGCGAGGATGCCTGAATAGAGGCCCTTTCCGCTGACGACCTGCTGGGTGCGGGGAAACTCGCCTTTTCCGTTGTTGTAGTGGATGCGGATTTCACGGTCGCCCCAGGCCTGGCCGGTTACGATGTCGAGCGTGTTGTCGCCGTTCATGTCACCCAGCTTGACGGTGTGGAGGTTGTTGACGCCGGCGGCCAGGCTGTGGCGGGTCCACGGCCGGTCCAGGTGGCCGCCGGGGTTCCGGTACCACGCCAGGACGTGCGGTTTTCCGTCGCGATACTGCTCGGCGGGCGCCAGGACGAGGTCCGGGCGGCCGTCGCCGTCGAGATCGCCGATGGCCTCCTTGGTGTTCTGATTGACCGTGTGATAGTCGGGGTCGACGGCGACGCGAACGTATTCTTGCGAGCGGGGCTTTGTGGGGGCGCGGAGCAGATAGCCGGTAAAGGCGATTTCGGGGCGGCCGTCGGCGTTGAGGTCGGCGACGGCGAGGCCCTCGGAGCGTTCGAGTCCGGTGTCGATGACTTTGCGGGTGTCCCAGCGGTCAACATCATTGAAAAAGAGGTAAAGCTGATTCGGTTCGAGCGAGCGGACGACGATGTCGGGGCGGTTGTCGGCGTCCAGATCGGCCACTTCCATATCGTTGATGTGATGGACGGTCAATCCTTGCGCGATGACGGTCAGCGGCCAGGGTTTGCGGACGTCGCCGGCGGGGCGGGGGTTCAAATAGAGCAGCAGGTCGGCTTGGCGGGGCGCATTGGAATGGTTGTCGGTGGCGATCACGAGGTCTGGGTCGCCATCGCCATCGACATCGGCGAGCCGGGCGGCGCCGGAGAAGCTCTTCAAGGGGGCGTCGGGATCGAACTCCCGCCGGAACCATTTTCCGGATTCGGCGGCCTCGAACCAGGCGAAGGTGACGCGTCCTCCGGCGTGTTTTCCAGCCTCAATGACGGCGACGTCGACCAGGCCATCGCCG
>CAYLSS010000134.1:0-7926 GCA_964385765.1 uncultured Solibacteraceae bacterium | reverse complement strand
GGCGAAGGCGTTGAGCAGACCGCCTGATCCCCACACCATGTGGGCCATCGGGTAGTAGACGATCAGGGACCACAGCACCGTGAACAGGAGCATTGCGCTGAACTTCATCCGTTCGGCGAACGCTCCGGAGATGAGCGCCGGCGTGATGATGGCAAACATCAACTGGAACACCATGAATGTCAACTGGGGCAGCCCGCCATCGACCTCCGTGGTGACGCCCATCAGAAACAGATGGTCGAGGTTCCCGATCACCGCTCCGCTGCCGCCAAACGCGAGGCTGTAGCCGACGATCGCCCACAGGACCGTTGCCACAGCCATCAGGATGAAGCTGTGCATCATGGTCCCGAGAACATTCTTGCGGCGAACCAGCCCGCCGTAAAAGAGCGCCAGCCCCGGTCCCGTCATCATCAGGACGAGAGCGCAACTGACCAACATCCAGGCGTTGTCGCCGGCCATTTGGGCATCCGCGATCGCCTGCTCGAGTTCCGCGATTTTCGCCGCATCCTGACCCATCAAGGCCGACGCCGACGATAGAAAGAGCACCGCTAAGGAAGACTTCCGGTTCATCCGGTATTCACCTCGTGGGGAATTGGCCTACACAGGCAGGTCATGACCATGATGCCCCGAGAATCGCAAGGGGACCAACTGTTTGTTTCTATTGGGGTGATTGACTTTTTTTATTGAGCGCCGAGCGGGAGCGGAGGGTTGAGGGATTCGCGCTGTGGGGGCGTAAAGGTGATGAAGAACCGATCTTCGTTGGGCCGAGTGGTCCGCTACACCTCCAGTTTCCACGGCGCGCGGTATTCCCGCTTTGTCATCGACTGGGCTTCTGGGTCGTCGATGATCTCTTCCTTCTTGCGGTCCCATCGGATCCTGCGGCCCGTCCGGTAAGCGATCACGCCCAGGTGACATGCTGTCACCGAGCGGTGTCCGATTTCCACATCCGCGTTCGGCTTATCCCGCGAGGCGATTGCTTTGAGCCATTCCTCGAGGTGGATTTCCTGGACGGCCGGCTCCATGAAGACGTAGTCGACCTTCACCGGTTCGCAGCGCATCTTTGTCGACCAGCGGTATTTGGCGCCGTGGGCGAGTCGGTCCCGGTCATACGGGGCCGGAGGGTTACTCGCCGATCCATGTAGCAGGTTCTCGATGCGATCAATTTCGGGCCGGCCGCCCGCGCGCTCCGGCAGGACTTCGTATCCGCGGCGGTCGAGCACGAGCGTGCCTTTGTCGCCGTAAAAGAGCATGCCGTAGCCGCGGTCCATCAGCGGATGCGCATTTGCCTTGCGGGAGGTGTAGCGCGCGATGAAACCCGGATACTCGAACGTGGTCTCGAAGGTATCCGGTGTCTCGCGGTTGTCTTCGAGCAAGTACTTGCCCCCGGTGGAGACAGCCGACCGTGGCGCATCGACTGCCATGGCCCAGTGCACGATGTCCATGTGATGGGCGCCCCAGTCGGTCATCATGCCGCCCGAGTAGTCCCAGAAGTAGCGGTAGTTCCAAAGGAAGCGGTTCCGGTTGTAAGGGCGCCGCGGTGCAGGTCCGAGGTAGAGGTCCCAGTCCAGGCCTGCCGGCGGATCTTCGTTGGGCGGAGCGCCGATGCCGGCCGGCGACTCATTGACCTGGTTCCATGCCTCGACCATGTGCACGCGCCCGATATAGCCGCTCTGAATCAAATCGACCACCTCGCGGAAGTGAGGGGCCGATCGCTGCTGGCTGCCGGTCTGGACGACACGCCCGTACTTGCGGGCCGCCGCGACCATCTTCCTGCCGTCATCGATGGTCAGCGACAACGGTTTTTCACAGTAGACATCCTTGCCCGCCTTGCAGGCCTCGACGGCAATTAGCGCGTGCCAGTGGTCCGGGGTCGAGACAAAGACAGCGTCGATGTCGGACCGCTCGAGGATGCGGCGGAAGTCCTGGTAGCCATCCTTGATTCCGTAGTCCGATTTTGTCTTGTCGACCAGGGGCTGGAACACGTCGCACACCGCCGCGACCTCGAACCGCGGGTGGCGCGAGCAAACATCGACCTCATAGCGTCCCCGCCCGCCACAGCCAACCTGGCCGACCACCAGGCGGTCATTGGATCCGAGTACATTTCCCGCAAAGGGCGCCGCGCCAGCGACTCCGGCGGATTGAAAGAAGGATCTTCTATTCATAGTTAATCACCTTGGAGGCGGGCGACCTGCCGATTCGACTCAACTATCGAATCCCGCCCGGAACGCTGCCGATTGTGCCTATTGATTGCGGCGTTGGAGCCGGGAACCTATCCGCGAATCCCTGCCGCCTGCATCAGTTTGTCAGTCTCCGCGTAAGCCTCGGTAACCCAATCGACGATCTTGTCCGGCTCGGGCGAGTATTCGAGTTCAATGGAGACCGTGCCATCGAATCCCGTCTGCTTGAGCGCGTTCAGGTAGGGCGAGAAATCGACCACCCCGCGCCCCGGCGGAAGATCGCCGTGGATCTTCCCGTCGCAGTCGGAAAGATGGACATGCGTGATCCGATCCTTGATGTCCAGGATCTCCTCCGCCTTGCAGTCGGCGAGCGCCAGGTGCGAGATATCGAGGTTGGCTTTCACCGAATCATGGTCCACGTCTTCGAGAAACCTTTTCATCTTATCGAGGTCATTCACCAGGGACAGCTTGAACGGCTCGAGCTCGATGGCTATTTCCAGATCAAGTGAATCGGCGTAGTGGCCCAGATAGTTCACGCCCTCGACGGCCCACTTCCACTGGTCCTCTGGTTTGATGACTTCCTGCTGCCAAATATACTCGCCAAGCACGAGGAGTAAGTTACTGGCGCCGAATTCATAGCAAAGATCGAGGTAGGATTCACAGCGATCCACGTGAAAATCGCGGACCGGCGCGTTGAAGTCGGCGATGCCGAGAGCCACGCAGCAAACGGAGACGATCGGCAGCTCGACCTCCCTGCAGGTTTCGCTAATCAGCTTTTTTTCGCGGACGTCCAGCTCGAGCGGATCGGCGAAGATGTCGATCGTATCGAAGCCGATCTCCTTCGTCTTTCGGATTCCCTCCTCGGTGCTGACATCGGAGGCAAGCCAGGCGGAGTTTATAAGTCCGAGTTTCATGTTCTTCAATCCTCCAGAATCTCTTTGGGGCTGACCGGGCGATGTTCGTCGACCGACCGGTAACAGGCTTCGATGAGAGCCATGGTCTTCAGGTTATCGCGGCCGTCAACCTCGGGTTTCTGGCCGGTGTTCAGCGCGTGGAGCAGCATGCCCATGGTGCCGCTGAAGGCGTCCGGGAACCATACCTCGCTCCACTCGGGACAAAACCATACACCGGGCTGTTTCAGGGTGGAGAAGCGGAGCGTGCTCGGCTTCCGGTTGGGATAGGCCGGCCAGCCGATGGCGCCGTCAGCAAGGCCGCCGGTTCCCTCGACGCGCCATTTGATGTAGATGTCCGAGGCGCCGCCCTCGTGCGCCGGCCCCGCCCAGACGTCATCCCAGGCGGTGGCACGGAGTCCGTTGGCGTATTCGAGGATGTAGAGCGCAATGCCGTCGCGGTGCTCGAAGCTGGCGCGCGGGTCCTTCCGGACGCTGACATAGACGCTCTCGGGATCGCCGAACAGATAACGGAACGAGTCCAGGTGATGAATGCTCATGATCAGGAGCGTGAGGCGGCCGTAGAGCTTGCACCAGGGCATCCAGTGCGGGACGGCACGCATTTCGATAGTGCCGAGCACCGGGTCGCCGATGTAACCACGATCGAGCACATTCTTCAACGCGCGGATCGACTGGTCATACCGCATATTCTGATTGACGGCCAGGACGATACCCGCATCCTCGCAGAGGCGGACTATTTCGCGCGCTTCTTTGTAGTGCACGGCAAGCGGTTTTTGGGCGAGGATACCCTTGATGTGGCCGGCATGCTTGACGGCTTCCTGCATCACTTCGAGCTGAGCGTGGGGCGGAACCGCGATGTCGAGCACCTCGATCGATTCGTCGGCCATCAACTCCTGATAAGTGTCGTAAGATTTGGGGATGCCGCGCAGTTTAGCGGTATCCCGGGTCATGCCGGGATCGGCTGACGTGATCGCGATCGGGTTGTAACCGGCGCCGGCATAGGCCACCAGGTGGATGTCCCGCATGATAAAACCCGCCCCGATACATCCGATGCGCCAGTCTTTTCTGGTAGGAGGTTCGGGCATGTGCCCGAGGTTGAGATCAATCTCCATTACGACTGAAATCATATCGAAGAGCGAAGGAAGAAGTCAGGAGCCGCCCGAGCGCTTCCGAGCGCGACGGCCCGGTTCTGACACGGTGCGCGGCCATCGCGCGGGACACGTGGTGGATGTCGCGCCGCTTCAGTTGATCCTCATCCCCGGTGTGTCAATGGGAGGCCGGTAGCCGGGGCTGACCCTGCCTAATTCAGCCGATCCACCTCGCCGCCCGCCGTCAGGTAAGCTCCTGTCCCCCACGTATAAGTGCCTTGCGGGAGGCTCAAATAGTGCTCCGCTCCCTGTTGTGGAGCAGTTCCGGCCGAGACGCCGGTGACCGAGCCTTCCTTCACGAACTGCTTGTTGAGGGCGTTCCAGGCCTCTGTTGCAACCGGCACATACTCTTCCGAAAGCACGTCCAGGCGGACCAATTTGAGGAGCCCGTAGACGAACATCGCGGTGGCCGAGACCTCCGCGTAGCTTGCCGGATCGTCCAGGATTGTGTTCCAGAGGCTATCTTCACGCTGGGTGAGGAGCAGGCCACCGGCGAGATCCTCGGCGACGTCTTGGAGCATGAAGTAGCGGTGGTCGCGCCGATCCATTGTCGCGAAAGTGTCGGCCAGCGACATCAGCACCCAGCCATTGCCGCGGGCCCACAGCTCGTCGGTTCGCTTGCCGGAGTCCCAGTCCCACATGTGGTAGAAGAGGCCGGTTTCGTCGTCCTGCAAGTGCTCCGCGAAGACGAGGATCTGGCGGGCGGCGTCGTCGAGCAGCTCGGGCTCGCCGTATTGGCTGGACAAGGCGGCAAGCAATGGGCACGCCATGTACAGTGTATCGACCCAGTATTGATGGTTTCCCTTCCAATGTCCGAGACCGCCCTCGAGAGGGTGACGGGTGGCATCCTCGGAGATGTAGGCGCGAATTAACTCGGCAGTCGCCAGGTAATCAGACTTACCAGTCGCCTGATAGAGGTCATACGCCGCCGTGCCTGGACACCCGTGGCCGCAGTAACCGCGCTTGTGCCCGCCGGTTTCATCGCCATACTTGCCGGAATCGAGGATTTCAGCGATCCGGTTTCGCTCGTACTGGCCAAACCATCGCTCGACATAGTCCGAGTAGCGCTTGTCGCCGGTGCGGTCATGCACTTTGAGGAGTCCGATCAGGAGCACGCCTTCGCCCCAATTAAAGGGGAGCTTTTGCGGCGGCGTCTGGATCGTACGGTCGGCAACGGCGATCCAAAGGTCGCGATGAGGCATATCAGCCGCCCGCGATGCCGAAGTCAGCGCGGCCAGCAGGCAAGCGGCTATCGTCCAGGTCTTCATCCCACCAGCATATCCCGGGTCTTCTCGCAGGGGTTTAAGGAGCTGCTTCTTCTTTCACCACCGGGCGAAATCACCGTCTGAGTTCCGGCCGGGCTCCTGCTACTCTTGGGGAAGTGAAGCGATTGCCGATCATTTCGGAGTGAGGGGAGGTCGATGAGCGCCAAGTGGATTCAGCGGGCGACCTATTTGATTTTGGTCGCCTTCATTCTGTATCTGGACTACCAGATCCTGCGCGCCTTCTTCACGCCGTTGGCCTGGGCAGCGGTGTTGGCGATCTTTTTCCATCCGGTTCATCACCGGATCTACGCCCGGCTCCGGCGTGCCAACTTCGCTGCCGGCCTCAGTCTTGCCGTCGTGCTCGCGTTGCTGGTGGGCCCGGCGGTGACCATCGGGGCAATGTGTGTTCAACAGGGCATCGCCTTGTCGCGGTCGGTGGTGGACCTGGACATCCTTCCCAAGCTCCAAACCTACGTGGATTGGGCGCTTGAACGGCTTCCTTTCCAGTCTCCCGATCTGGAGGGCCGCCTTCTGGATGCCGCCCGCGCCGTCGGGACATTCCTCGCCAGACACTCGGCCACGGCCGCCGGCAGCGCCGCGCAGTTTTTCATGGAACTCGGCGTCATGGTGCTCGCGTTGTTCTTCCTGTTCCGGGACGGAGATAAGATCGTCTCCTTTCTGCGAGATACGGCTCCGCTCGAAAGCCACGTCAGTGAGCGCGTCTTCAACGAGGTTGACACCCTGGTGACGGTAACTCTGCAGAGCACTGTCATCGTCGCGCTGGCGCAGGGAACCACTGCCGGACTTCTATTCTGGATCTTCGGCCTCCCGGCGCCGGTGTTCATTGGGGTGCTCTCCGCGGTGCTGGCGTTCCTGCCTGTTATCGGACCGGCGCTGGTGTGGGCGCCGGCGGGGATCATCCTGCTCATCATGGGAGACTATGTCAAAGGCGCAGCGATATTGCTGCTCGGGAACTTCGGCATCAGCGGCATCGACAACCTCCTGCGCCCGATTCTGATCTCCGACCGGGCTCAGATGAACGCTCTGTTGTCCTTGCTAAGCGTACTCGGCGGGATTTACGCCTTCGGTTTTCTTGGAATGGTGCTGGGGCCGCTCGTAGTCGCCGTCACGATCGGCATGCTCAAGGGCTACCGGGAGGAGTTGCGCAGCGACGACCGTGAACCGGCTCCCGTCGAAGGGTAGCTCGCCGGCGGTGGCGCGGTTGTGAAAGAATACCTTTCAATAAAGGATTTGCTTATGACCAGAAGGGATCTCCTGTTGACCATGCCGGCCCTCACCGCTGCCGGCAGCGCGGCGCACGGCGCGCAAACCGGCGGCAGCGCCCGCTTTCGCACGGCGATCTGCGCCTATTCGTTTCGCCGGCAGCTTGAAAGCAAGGCGATGAAATACGATGACCTGGTCCATATGTGCGTCGACCAGAACATCGACGGGTTGGATCTGACCGTGTACTGGTTCCCGAACACATCGGACGAGTTCCTGATGCCACTCAAGAACCTCGCCTATCGCAAGGGGGTCGAAATCTACAGCATCTCGGTGCGAAGCGAAATGACACGGCCCACGGCGGATGCGCGGGAAGCAGAGGTCGAGGGCATCCGGAAGTGGATCCGCGTGGCGTCCAAACTGGGAGCGGGACATATGCGGGTCTTCGGCGGCCGTGTGCCCGACGGAGCGACTGAGAGCCAGGCGGTGGGCTGGGCGACGGAAGTCCTCAAGGAGGCTTCCGAGTGCGCCGCCGATCACGGTGTCTTTCTCGGGTTGGAGAACCACGGCGGCATCACGCTGCGAGCTGAGCGGATCATCGACGTCGTCGAGAAGGTCGACTCGCCGTGGGTGGCCATCAACCTCGACACCGGCAACTTTCGCGAAGAACCCTACAAGCAGATCGAGATGTGCCTGCCCTACGCGGTCAACGCACAGTTCAAGACAAAGATGCATTTCGCCGGCGGACGCGAGGAGCCGTCGGACTGGGACCGCCTTGTCCAGCTTTTCGCCAAGGCGGGCTACAAGGGCTACCTGGCCATCGAATACGAAGACGAGGAGCCCGCCCCGCAGGCTTTCCCCCGTTATATGAAGCGCTTACAGGAACTGGTGAAGAAGTACTCGTAGCCCAAACGAGCCGCGATTCGGCTTTGGCGGACCGGTGGCGCAAAGCGTTCGCCTTGAAAATCGAAATCTTAATCCGAACTTTCAAGGGAAAGTGCATTGTGCTTGATCGCGGCTTCAGCGGAGATTATCGAGGCCTTCCGTCACTTTTTCATCAGGATACAGCGAAAGATCTTTTGCTCCTCTATCAACCTTAATGCCCGGAATGATCCCCTTTTTTTGTAGCAAGTCAACAAACGGAGTACCATCGTCTGCCGATTGTTCTAATGTTTCCTCGAAAAGAATTACGCCTGATATACCTTTT
>CAYLSS010000133.1:0-7932 GCA_964385765.1 uncultured Solibacteraceae bacterium | reverse complement strand
ACTTCATAGAGAAGGAGAATCGGCGTGCCAGCAAGATCACAATCATCGCCAGCCAAAACCGGCCAGCAGGCCGGCAAAGAGCTCGACTGGAGGAGATTTCCTGAAATGGAACGGATTTTTGAGTCCGGCGAACTCCCGGCGATGCTCGAGCGAATCGAACGCACCTGCCGGCTGCTCGACAACCTGACGCAGTCGGAGTCGGAAGAAACTGCCACCCGTGCCCGAGCCGCGCTTGCAGCCTACGGGCGCACACTCGAGCTGATCGGCGAACTGGAGGCCGAAGTGAAAAAGATGGCCGATACGGAATAGCAACCCCCGTCGACCTGCACCGATAATGAGAGTAGGAGGACCGCGAGGATGTCAGTATCGCGAGGTTTAGGCGCCAGCGCCAGCGTAACACCAAACTATAAGATCCAGGATATCTTGCAGCATACCCAGCCAGTCCGCAACAAAGGAGGCGGTTTTCGGAAAGTATTGGGGTCGGTGGTCGGCGGTGTCGGGAACATATTTCTTCCGGGCATTGGCGGCGCGATTGGCAACATGATCAAGGGTGGACGACTGAACTCGACCGGACTGCTCGGTGAAAGCGCCCAGTTCCTGGAGTTGCAGCGCTCCATGCAGATGGAGATGCGGGCCTTCGAAACCGCCTCAGCGGTGCTCAAATCACGCCACGACGCCGCGATGGCAGCTGTCCGGAACATGAAGTGAGGAAGCCATTGACTACTCGCTGGAACATTTCTCCCACCCGCGAGGAGTTCGCCCTGCTGATGGAAGCGGGCTTCATCTATCGCGACGCCGGCCGTTACAACGAGGCCCGCGATGTCTTCGAAGGCGTCCGCGCCATGCTGCCTTCCAGCGAGGTCCCAATCATCGCGCTCGGCACAGTCAGCTTCCATGAGGGCAAGTTCGAGGATGCGCGACGCAGCTATCAGCGCGCCATCGAACTGAATCCGCGAAGCGCTTATGCCTATGCACACCTTGGCGAGGCGCTTCTGTTCGCCAAGGACAAGGAGGCAGCGCGTGAAAAGCTCAAGAAGGCGATTGCACTGGACCCGCGAGGCGAGTTCGGAAAGATGGCGCGCAGCCTGACCGAGATGGCTGAGAAGGCACGGTTCCGGGACTAGATGGAAATCAAACGGACAGGTCCGCCGAAGCCGGTGACCTCATCGCTTGATTCGAGCAGAGTTGAGTCGTCGGCTGACGGCAGCAAGTTCAAGTTGAATCGATCTTCCGCGGTCGACGGGCCGGGAGTGCCGGTCGAGGCGACCGGACTGGCGAAGGTGCGGAAACAATTTTCGCGCGCCGACCTGCAGAGCGAGTCAAAAGTAAATGAGATGGTGAACCGCTCGGTCGAGGAGATTATCGAGTCCTGGACTGAACAGCTCGGCCCGCTCTCGCCTTCTGACCGCCAGACCGTCGCCGAGCGCCTTCAGAACGATCCGATCATGCGCGGCAACATCATAAAGTACTTGCAGAAGGTCCTGGACTAGCCTTGGAACTCCTCATCACCGTCAAACCCGAAGCAGGCGGCGAGCCGCGAAATGTCCGCCTCGACTTCAGTCACAGGCTCGTGCTGGGCCGCGGTCCGGAGAGCCCCATTCCCCTCGACGGAGGCGCGCTCTCCCGTGAGCATTTCGCCTTTGTGCTCGAGAACGGCGCGCTCCACGTCCGCGACCTGAGCAGCAACGGTACCTGGCTCAACGGACGCCGGCTTTCCCGGGAACAGCCCTGGCGGGTCCGCGCCGGAGACACCGTCCGCATATCCGGGTATGAGTTCGATATAGACTTCGCCGAGGGAGCCGAGCACGAACCCGTGGCAGCCGGGGAGGCCACCGCGAATTCCACCGCGGAACTACCGCCCGACCCGCCCAACCCGGTCGCCAATGCCATGGCCCCGGTCGCCCGGTTCTGGAATGGATTCACGGGTCTCGAGAAGTTCCTGATCGCAGCAGCGGCCATTTGCGCGGGCCTGGTAGCGGCCTACCTGCAAGTCTCGTGATGCTTGCCGCTCGACTCCCGCCCGCCCGCTGTATTAGGCTAAGAATCGAGTTTCCTGGGAGGCTCCAAGATCGACAAAGTAGGGCGCTACGAAATTCGAAGCGAAATCGGCCGCGGAGGCCTGGGGGTTGTCTACTCGGGCTGGGACCCGTTGATCGGACGCCCCGTGGCGGTCAAACTGCTGACACTCGGCGACCCCGACGCGGAGGAGACCGCCCAGCAGCGCCAGTGGGTCCTCCGTGAAGCCCGTGCGGCCGGCCTGCTTTCCCATCCCAACATCGTCACTGTCCACGATGTCGGCGAGCAGGAAAGCTACGCCTATATCGTCATGGAACTCGTCGACGGCGCCGACCTCGGCAAGCTGATCGACGACGGCAAGCCGCTCTCCGACGATGACGTCTTCCGCATCCTGCGCGCTACGGCGTCGGCACTCGACTTCGCCCACGGAAAAGGCATTTTCCACCGCGACATCAAGCCCGGCAACATCCTGATCGAGACCGGCGGCGCGGTGAAACTCGTCGACTTTGGGCTCGCCAAATTCGAAACTGGAACGAAACTCACGCAAACCGGCATCTTTGTCGGTACCCCCCAGTACATGTCGCCGGAACAGATCCAGGGGACCCCGGTTAACGGCCGCTCGGATCAGTTCTCGCTGGCCATTGTCGCCTACGAACTGCTGACCCGGAAGCTGCCATTCGAGGGTGAGTCGCTTGTGTTTCAGCTTTTGCAGAAAGCCCCCCCGCCGGTCCGGGAGCACCGGCCCGAGCTCAGCGAGAGCTTCGACAGCGTGCTGCGCAAGGCACTGGCCAAGAACCCTGGGGACCGTTATCCGGATTGCACAAGCTTTGTCGGCGATCTGGAGCGGGTCCGGCGTGGTGAGGCGCCGGCTCTTGGCGACATCCCCCACACCCCCGCCACGACATTGCGGCCGCGTCGCCGCCGATGGCCACTTGCCGCCGCTTTAGCTGCACCGCTGCTGGTGGCCGGTGCGCTGACCTTCTGGAGCTTGAGTCCCCCCAACTCTGGACCTGCTAAACCGGCTCCAGAACAACCTCCCGCCCAGCAGGAATCCAGCAGGCCGGACCAGCCGGAATCCGCGCCGGAGGCTCAACCGCCGGCGGCCAAAGGGGACGAACCGCTCCAGGTCCAGACATCACAGCCCGAACCGGACCACCCCGAACCGCCCCCGCCCGCTCCGCCGAAAACGACCCTACCAGTCGAGACACCCGCCGTACGGGCGGAAACCGCCCCACCAGAGGAGCCGGCGGTCCGTACGGGAACGGTCGTCTGGTTCGGCCGCCTGGCTCCGAACGGAGAGCTCACCATCGAGGGAAGCGAGTGCTCGGCCGGCGAGGTGACCCGGCCCTTGCCGGGACGTCCGGTCAACATACGCATCACTCCCAGCACGCTGACTATCGTCGAGCCCCCCCGGGAAGCCAACGGATGGCGCCGCGTCCGCATCCGCAACGCCGCCAGGCCGCTCGAGACCTTCGTCCTGACTTATTCCTCACGCCAATAGCAGCCGACCCATCCTTGACACCTTCTCTCCCAAGCTGTTAATCACAATGTTGTATGATGCAGGCCGCGCGAGCGTGCCGGCACTGACGGAGGGGCGAAGTGAGTTCCGCTGAGGACAAAGGAAGGCTGTACCAACTCGCGATGGAGGCCTGGCGCCGGGGCGAGACGACCACGGCATTAAGCAAGCTGGATCACCTACTTGAAATCGAGATCCACGAGCAGGATCACGATCCGAAAAGCATCGAAGCGCTGCGGACGCTTCATGAACAGGTCAAGGCTGACCAGGCGGCCCTGAAAAAAGCCTACGATGAAGCCCGGCGGCGCCTGGCGGAAGGCAATTCCGAGGAGGCCCTCTCTATCTGTGAGGCACAACTCGGCAAGTATCCCGAACACCCCTTGTTCCAGTCCCTGAAGCTCGATGTCGAAGAGCATCGGCGGCGGCGGATTTCGTCTTACATCGCCGAAGTCGACGCGGCTGTTCAGAACGAGCCCGACCTCGAGCACCGCGTGGAAATCCTGGAAACCGCTGCGGATCGCTACCCCGACGAACAGCACTTCCGGACGGCTCTCAACGTCGTCCGGGAAAAACGGGACCTCGTCCGCAACATCGTCGCCGATGCGCAGATCTTCGAAAAAAACCACCAGTACGCCGAAGCACTCGAGCAATGGCGGACCCTCGCGACCATACACCCTGACAACCCGGGTCTGGAGAAAGAGATCGAACGCCTCACTCGCCTCCGCGACGAGTTCGCCAGGACAGAGGGCAGGCGACGGCTGATTGATCGGGCGCGCGCCTTGATGTCGGACGGGGCGTGGGAGAGAGCAGTCGAGGTGTCCCGCGATGCCGCCAGCCATTTCCCCGAAGATGCCGAGATTGCGGAGCTGGAAGCCGCAGCGCGCCAGGGCGCCTCCCGCGCCACCGAGGCCCGGCGACTCTTCGAAGACGGCCGCGAGGCCTATGCCGCGCGACGGTTCGAAGAAGGCTTGCGGCATCTGCGCAATGCTCGGGCACTAGACCCCGGCAATCGGCAGATCCGCGAGTTCTTCCTGCAGTGCCTCCTCGACCGCGCCGAGGAGGCACTGGAGTCCGACTGGCGCGCGGCGGATCGGCTTCTCGGCGAAGCAAGCGAACTCGACCCGTCAAGCCCCCGGGTCACCCGGATCAACAGTGCAATCAATGGCGCACGGGAGGCCGAACAGGTGTCCTGGTACCTGGTGCGGGCTCGTCGTTATCAATCGGAAGGTCGCGAGGCCGATGCACGGCACACCCTCGAAGAAGGGCTGTCGAAATTCCCCGATCAAGCGTCACTCATCGGGCTGCTCGCGAAACTGCCCTCCGGCGAGCCGGCCCCCGCGGCGGACTTGTCTCCCACCCGAGAAGTATCGCCCGCCGAAATGCAGCCGGAACTTGAGGAAACTCGCGAGCTACCGGAAGCCGCACCGCGGGCGGACGCTCAGGAAACCCGCGAGATTGCTCCAGCGGATGTCACGGAATTCTCCGGGCCGGCGCCAGCCGGCAAACGCTCCGGTCCTCCTCGCATGATCTGGGTTGCGGGCGGAATGGCGGGACTGCTGCTCATTGTGGCCGGCGCCGCGGCCTGGCTTCTTGGCTCGAAACGTATCTCGGAACCGGGACAAATCTCGCTGAGCGTTCGGACCACACCTCCCGGCGCCCGCATATCCGTCGATGGCGACTACCGGGGCGAGTCGAATCTCGATCTCTCGCTGTCGCCGGGCTCCTACGTCGTGGAGGCTCATCTGGAAGGCTATCTGCCGCTGCGTTCGGGCATCGAGGTTACTCCGGAAAGCGAAGGGGCAGTAGCCCTCTCCCTTGAACCACTACCCGTCAGCCTGCGCATCTTCTCCGATCTCGGAGACAATGCCGGAGCACTCCTCGACGATGAACCTCTTGAGAAGACGGACGACGACGAGCTGGTGGTCGAGGAACTGGACCCCGGCGAGCATGTACTCACTGTCGCGAGCCGCTACAGCCGGGCGAGCATCGCATTCGCCATCGAGCCAGGTCGGACGCCGCGGCTCACCCGCCCCATTGAGGCCCGGGAGACCATCGCCGTCGCCGTGGGGCAGTTCGCCGACTCAGCCATCGCATACTGTAGCTGTGCGCCAGTTCCGTTGATGATCGATGGCGACTTCGCCGGCAAGCTCGAACCCGGCGGCTTGCGGCTGCAAAACCTGTCCTATGGCCTGCACGAGCTCACTTTCGGCGAAAGCGACGATTCGCGGCAGGTCGCGCTCGACACCGGACCCGCGCCGTCGCTCAGCGTCTTTCTGCAATCGGACCGAAATGTGGGCACGCTGGTGGTGGTCGCCGACAAGGAGGACGACGCTATGGTCGTGATCAACGGCAAGGCCTACCCCCGCACGACACGCTCCGGACGTTTGCGTATCCCGGGACTCGCGGCACGTCGGCATCGGGTCGCGGTAACGAAGGAAGGATTTCTCCCCACCCCCGAGCAGACCGTTTCAATCCGCAAAGGTCGCGTCACGACAGCGCGCTTCGATCTTGAACCCGTGCCGCAGCGAAAGCAGCTCGCGCGGCTCGCAATCCGGGATGCACTGGGCGGCGCGACTCTTTCCATCGACGGCGAAGTCAAGGGAACGATTCCCGAGCATGGCAGCATCTCGCTGGACGTCCAGCCCGGCGAACGCACGATCGAGTTGAGCATGGAAACGTTTCGCACTCGCCGCATCGTCCGCGATTTCCGCGAAGGAGAGACCGTGCAGTTGGGTCTGCGCGACGTCGCCCTCGAGCAGATTCTCGGTACGCTCATTATCGATCTCCAGCCCGAGAACGCGGTACTCCGGCTGCGGCGGGTCGCACCCGTTCAGCAAGCGGCGAGATCCGCTAATGCGGGCACCGTACGGGTGGCGCCCGGGACCTATGAAGTTCAGGCGTCCCTCGATGGCTATTCGTCGTTTTCCAAGACCGTCCCGGTCCCCTCCGGTGAAACGGTGGAACTGGAGGTCCGGCTGGAACGCCAGACGCCTCTGCTTCCACCCGAACCCAGCATGGATGGCTGGGACGACCCCGATGCCTGGGGCCGCCAAGGAGAGCTCTTTGTCCGGCGGGGCGGGGACTACGTGACTTACGGAGCTTCCCCGCTCGCCGGTGTCATCGAATTCACCGTTCACCTGCAGCGGGGACGCCGCCTGCGCTGGTTCACCAACTTCATTGACGAGGAGCAACACGCACTGTTTGAGATCGACGGTTCGTCGTTCATCCGGAACATAGTCGAGGACGGCCGATCTGAGCAATTGGCGAAGGTCTCGCACCATCGAATTCGAGACGACGTCTACAACGTGCGCATCCGGATCTCCGAACATACGATCGTCCATGAGCTCCGCCGCGGCGAAGAGTGGATCACCATCGATACATGGGACGATCCCACTCGCGATTTCCGGCCGGGCAAGTTCGGCTTCTGGATTCGCGGCCGGAACCAGATCGGTGTGGAGCATTTCTCTTACACACCGCGATAGACCGCTCTCTGGCGGGCTGCCAGGACAACCATCGGGCTTCGAGCAATGTGGACGGCCTCTCGTGGATCCGCCGGTACGCGGATCATCCTGCTAAGCTGGTGCGAAACGAATCTGAATGCCCTCACCGATCTTCATCGTGGGTTGTCCCCGGAGCGGCACTACCCTGCTGCGAGACCTGTTGCGCTCGCACCAGAATGTCACCTTCCCGGAAGAGACTCACTTCATCCCGTATTTCTATCGCGCCTATGGCGATCCGAACGGGAGCCGCGAAGCGGTTGCGCTCGCGTCGCGAATCCTGTCGTTCCCTTGGGTGCGCCCCTGGACATCCTCTCTCTCTGCCGAGGAATTCGGCGATTGCCGCTCATTTCGCGAAATCCTGAACCGGCTCTACGGCGCCTGGGCGAAACAGGAAGGCAAGCGGCGATGGGGCGACAAAACGCCCGAGTACGTGACCGAGATTCCGCTGCTTCTCGAGATCTTTCCTGAAGCCAGGATTGTCCATGTCATTCGCGACGGCCGCGATGTGGCGCAGTCTTGGGTCAGAACCAGGTTCGAACCTCGCAATCTCTATATGGCGGCCGAACTCTGGCGTAAGAGAGTCACCGCCGGCCGCAAGGCGGGCTTGACCGTGCCGCGGAACGCCTATTTGGAGGTGCGCTACGAAAACCTCCTGGCCGACCCTGAAGGAAACATGAAGGCAATCTGCGAGCATATCGACGAGCCTTACTCGGAAGCGGTATTGCGCCCGAACCGGCTGCCGGACCATCAGCGCGCCCTGTTCATCCCCGGCAAGCGCTGGCGAGCGGCTGAGGATCGCATCGCGACATCCAACGGCACGCGATGGAAGTCGACCATGTCGCGCTCCGAACGGACTCTCTTCGAAGCCGTCGCGGGAGATCTTCTGGCCGAACTCGGCTA
>CAYLSS010000132.1:0-7954 GCA_964385765.1 uncultured Solibacteraceae bacterium | reverse complement strand
GACTCAAACTCTCCTAGCTCGTAGCTCTCGGAATAATCTTCCGTAACACCACAACGGGCGCTGAAAGCGCCGCTATCAGATTCGTCCCATCAACTCGATAGTGCAGGCAGAGAAAAGTCTGGGGACCATGCCAAATCTCACTGGATCAAGGACCTTAGGGCGCCCACCCAAGTGATAACCTCCCCGATCTCCTCCAGAGCGCTCTTCTGCACGTGGTACTTGAAGTCGCCATTGTGACTGACGTGCGAAGCTGCCCGAATAGTGCCGGAGGAGTCCTTCATCCTCTCCATCAAGCCAAGTTGAGTGTCGTGGCGCACAGCCCACCCCATCCTAGAATTCCTGTCCAATATTCCCATTCCGCTAATGTTTCGGCCCGAACCGTTGGTGCCAGTAAAGAGGCTCAATTGGACTTTCGGATCCTCGGATGCAATCACCAACCCAGCTGACTTTTCCTGGTTCCTTATGCCTAGAGACACCCGGGGCCGACCGGACCGATCGTGGAGGCCGATCACTGGGTCGCCGTTGTGCAATCCCATAATGGCGGCCACCTGGCCCCTTTCATTGGCAATCTCGATCTGCCCGGCTCCGAGGAGCCGCAACGCGGCGAGGTTTCGCTCTTGACTTACGCCAAGTTCGACTCGGGGCCGCCCGGATCGATCACGGAGATCGATCACCGGGTCACCTTCGGTCGTCACTCCTATAAAAGCGGTCACCTCACCCTGGCCGTTAACGATCTCGATTTGACGAACTCTGATTTGATCGAAAGTCACTGCCCTTGTGGACTGCGCGGTAATCAGCTCCGGTTTCCAAAGGCCAATAGCGTACTGTGCCAGCAGTAAAGAACCGCATGCGTAGACAAACAGCTTTGTCCTTCTGAGGTGTGTGATCTCGTGCTTGAGTTGCATTAATTCAGTTGTCAAACCTGCATTGTTCATCATTGTTGCTCCCTGGTCTGCAAGCTAGAGCGACTATCGTTTCCGGTCGCCCATCGTCATGGAAGTCGGTCGGTGCATCAATTGCGACAGGCATTCTGTGGCGTATACAGGCGCCATTCAAAGGATGGGTGCCCCAACCCGGGATCGTTGTTGATCACTTCTGTTACAAAGGATTCGTAGTCTGCAACAAACCGTGAACGTTCCTGCTCGGTTAGAGCCTTTCTGTACTGTCGCTCAATGCATCCACAATACTTTTGTGCCCCAGGGTTGTACTCCCTGTAAGCCATACAAGCCTCGCTGAGGGTGGTTGGTGCGGCGATATCCCTTTGAGAGACACTTTCAGCAGCTGCTTCAGGGACAGGCTGCCCGCTTTTTTGAACCGTAGGGGTCCCCTTGGCAATGGCAAGGAAATTCTCTTTGAACTGAAATACCGTGGCGCCATTGCAAGACTCGCTGTTGAGCAAGGTGATCATATCCTGACGAATTCCAAGGAGTATTTGATTGCGCGCTATGGTCTCGCTTAAATTGAAACTTTTTACGAACGCGTTCCAAAGGTCCTTCTCGCTTCGAGGGGCGCCCAGCACATACTCTTTATACTTGTCGTAAAACCGAGGCTCAACGTAGATCCGGTTTGTCTCATAGGTCCAGTTAGAGATCAAACCCCCGAAATTGTCGTAGGTCTTGCTCGTCCGCCGAAAACTAACAACACCAACTGTCCTCGGCAGATAAGACCTGCACACGTCCGAGTAGACAACGACAAAAGCAGCGAAGTGCCGTCTGAAATAGTTTGAGTCGCTACCGACAGTGTCAGTATCGCCGTCGAATATCGCCCGGAGATACCTGGGGTCTGTGAATTTTGTCCAATAGCCCGCGCTCTTGTATACGAAACCGCTTCGGGCAGCGCGAGCCGCACGCTCCATTTCCGCCTCCCGCGCAGCACTGCGCCGTGTACGTTGCTCGTTCTTCTCCTTTGTGAGTTCCTCTGGTGACCGTGTGATCGTAGTAGCCGACTGGACCAGTTCTTCTAGACGCCGGCTCTTATCGAGATCCTGGGGCACCCCCAGGCCATCCCTGTAGGCTACCGAGAGCATGCTAGTCGCGTTAAGATGACCTTGAAGGGCCGCACGCGTATACCAGTCGACAGCCTTCCCATAATCCCGCGGTATGTGTACACCCGTCCAATAGAGACTACCCAAGCTGTATTGCGCATCCGCATCCCCTTGCTCGGCTGCCTCTAGGTACCCGGCAACAACCTTCTCACCGAAGCTCAAGGAACCTTCTTGTACCCCGACAGGCGCGGAGGTCCCAGCAGGGGTCTGACCCCGAGACTCCGCCGGATACAAAACCAAACAACAAACTAGGAAAGCTATCAATTTGTACGCGTGTTCATGATCCATAAGATTCTCCCCTTACCGCAGTCGATCCCATAGCCACCCATTGGAGCATTTGCGAAGAATGTTTTCTGAGGGTAGGTATTTCGTCAACGGCCTCCGTCACGCTCACCACTGGAACCCACAGCCAGACTGAAAAGGGCTGGCCCGCTGCCACCAGAGACTGACGAGCTTCGTATCCTCACCCAAAGGTTCTATCCCTGCTTCCGTGATGCGGGCAAACCGTAGTGCAATCTCCTGTGGCTCTTGGGAGAATGCGCGCAGGGTCGCATCACGGAAAGCGAAGGCAGGAAAACCGAGATGATTCCGGAAAAACGTTAGGCGCTCGTCTTTCTTGGCCCCGACGGAAAACACTATATCCCGGCAATCACCTTTGACACACGCAAGTGTGACGACATGGAGACCAAAGTTCATAGGGCCTAGCTGGACGTAGTTTCGAAGCAGGCTGGTTCGTCCCACTGTGGCTCCCTCGCAACGATAACCGCGCCGGACCATCTCGTCTCTCAAGGCTGCCAATCGGCCGTTGATGTCGGGTCTGCCGGGCAAGGGATCGGCGTATAGAAACAAGTCATGTCCTGTAAGGTCAGTTTCAAAATCGTCGACCCGGCGTGCGACTCTCAAAACGTCCGCAGCGAGTTGGGGGTCATGCGCGAACTCTAGGAGATCTTGCACAGTTTGAGGCGTATTCGCTGCTCTTCTAGGGTTGGCGAGTTGTCGCGCTCTGTCCTCGTCAACACCAAGATCGGCCAGACTTGTTGTCGACTGCCCCGCGCGTAGCGGTGACTGCAGATTGCCAAAATGCAGGTTCTTGCCTTCTACTTTCACTACCAGTGAGGCCAGGGGAAACTCCGCACCTCTGAACGGCAGGGCTGCGTCCAATCCATGGACAGTCCGAGTGCCATCAACACGGGCTCCCTGAATGTAATGGTCGACATTGACCTGTCGAAGCCTATAGCCCTTAGATCCCCTGCCTCGGGGTGGACATCCCGCGTCTCGAACTTTCGGAAGAATCCTACGTGACATGTCTCTACGATATTGTTCGTCAAGGGTAATCTTGTGATCAATTTTCTTGTAAACGATGCTGATCCACGCGTCGAATGTTTTGTTTTCGACCGAGTAGCACCAGTAGTCTGGACCGCGCGGTCTCAGGGACCGGTAAGCGACGAACAGATCGTTCTCGAAGAGCTGTTCGCCTATGTTGTGAGGCGGACGATTCTGAAGACCCTGACACAATAGGAGGCCCGGGTGGAACAGAATAGCCACACAGAGCACCGGAAAGAGCCAGCCGGCATTGACAGGTAGGATTGCGTATCCCATGCTAGCGTCGTTTGAGGACATGTTTTGCTCCTAAGATATCAAAGACAGAAAAACTACTTGTTGCCCTGCAACCTGAGTTCTGAGCGATTTTGCCCTACCGAAAGTTTGGATTGGCCGGCTTCCGAAGCCAGCCGCTCCGCTACCTCCTCGGCCCAGACGGCGATCCTCCGCTCATCGCCATATGCCTTCAGAAGTCCAATAGTCCTTTTGTTTGCGAGTTCCATTTGGCCTTCATCGCCCGTAAGCCTGTACATGATAGCGGCCTCCAAGATTGCCCCCATAGCCGCCAATCTGTCGTTCGGAAGCCCCCGACTCATCTCCCAGTCAGCTAGATACTTTTCCTGCACTTTGCGAAACACCTCAGCGCCTGGGCCAGAAGCTCCGGTGATTGCTCTGCGGGTCTCGCGCATCGGTTCGACCGATGTCAGAGGGTTCCTGGCTGAGTCCAAGAGAGGGCTTGACGGTGAGGTCGCCGGCCGGTAACCGTCGACGAATTCTGGGAGTTTCATAAGAATCCGCATGCGGTTGTCGAATTGCTCTTCCGTTAGCGGTTGGTGCGTGCTACTCGCGCACCCTCTGAAAAAGAGCCACCGCTTCGGGGTCCGTTTGGTATCTCAGTACCCAGATGAGCGCTCCTAGAGCGTCGAGCGCTGAACGCTCACGACGACTCGTGTAGACGGCAAGTTCGCGCAACGTATCTCCTGTTAGGAGTCGCGAACTAGAAGCCCATAGTGCCTCAGACGTGCTTTGTATGAGTTCTCGACATACTGGGTTCGCCAAAGGATTAGCGTCGGTTGCCGCCTCAAACTGCAGATGTGCAAGGATCAGATATTGTGCTCTCTTCTTCGCTCTGTATTCGCCCAAGCGGTTTGTAATATTTGTACACACTGTCTCATCCTGTGCCTTGCGCGCTATCAGTCGATCAAGCTGTGGGGCTGGTCTATCGATCGACGGTTGTTCCTGCCGTACGCCAATGAGCCGTCGGGTTTTCTCCGACAACAGAGCACTCGACTCCTCCTGTAGTCTCTCGGCCTGGCCTGATTTGCCCCTTCCGCGCGCTTCAAGAATGCCTATTGCGGCTCGAACCGCAACCAACCTTTCTGACAACACATCATCCCCCAGCGTGGACGCCATCCGCCGGAGTTGCGCCTCACGTTCAAACTGGTGTTCAAGACGGTTGAGGAATTCCCATTCGACTGCCTCTAACTCCTCCTGCAGGTGCTTGACGTCGGTTCCGGTAGCGTTGATTCTGGCCCTGAGAGCTTTGCATCGATCGCGGAGTTCATCGTCGTTCAATGCCAGGATGGCGGCAGGTACGATAGTCTTCCGGGGATCGTCCTGGCCAGGAAGTCGTGCTCCCATCCACACCGCGAGGAACAGGAGTATAAGTGGGTACTGCAATCGCAATAGATTATGCATTGTTGAGTGAATCCTCATCCTCTTGGCTCTCGATCACTTCTGGTTATTGACGCCGTAGGTTCTTGAGCCGGACTTCTTTCTCCCCATCAGCCATTTCTGCCGCGGTGGAGATATCCAGCACAGCAGCGCGACCTCAGTCTCGTCGCGTGTCGGCTTGATAGCATCCGCAATGGCATCCGTAGGTCGTAAGCCGATTTGCGATATCCGGCTGAACAGAGTCTCTTCAACATCTCTTCGGAATGAATGAATCAGCGCATTCCTTGCAGAGGTTAGCTTTTCCATCGGTGCGGATCCGCGCCAGTAGCGGATGGTCTCTCTATGACTAGCCAACCGCGACTCATTCCCGCTCAATAAGGAAGCGATTTGCCCTCGCTCCTGCGCCAACTGCCGTTTCTCCTCATCTACGTCGGCAAAACCCTTCGCCACGTCGCCGGCTCGACACAGCCAGCGAACAACCGGAAGAAGACAAGATACCTCGCGCACCAGCCACGTCTCAACAGTGTCTCCCGACCTCGGCAGTGGCAGCATCTCACGAACCGCTTTACCGGTGGCACGCCAGTTTCCGTTCTTTTCAAACCAGGCTATTTGTGCATTCAGGCTCTGCTGTCGGGATCTGAGCGATGCCTGCTCCTTTTCGAGAACAGCAATAGCTCGATGGCTACTTGAAATCTGACGCGCGGTTTCGAGAGGAAGGTTTTGAATCTGCCGCGAGAGTGTTACGTATCTCTTTCTGTCAGCCGTTGCACGCTCGCGTACCCACCCGATACAGGAGTCCGGCAGCTCAGCATTGAAGGAGCGCACATCTGCTAGGCATTTGAACGTTGTCGCAAACTCGTGTTCTGGATGCCGGCTCTGCAACTTGGCGACTAGGGAAGCTTTGGCATCCGCGGAATGACGCTCCAGCACAATGAGTGAAAGCAGGGCATCCCGACTTGGCGCCAATGCGTCAGACCTACCGGCGTGAAACACAGCCCTCCGGTGATTCTGCGAAGTTGCATCCAGGCCCGCCAGTGCGAGGTGGAGCGTGGAGGCAGCCGCAGCCTCGCCCGCCTTCTCGAAGAAAAGGGCAGCTTGTTCGAGCTCGGCGTAGCTCGCGCCGTCCGTGTGGACCCGCAAGGCCAAACGGGCGGTTCGAGCAACCCATGCGCTAGGCATATGATGGGCTGCGAAGAGGAGAGTTGCCTGGGCGGGCCCCCGCCAGTATCGAGGCGAGTCTCGGTCCCAAAACCCTAGAAACGCGAGTAGTGCGGCTGTGGCTGCAGCTGTAGCAGCTGCGACCATGACTCTTCTGGAACGAGCGCTCGTTTGACGATTCACGTTTCCTCCCCAAAAGACAAACCTGCGAGCGACTAACAAACAACCTCGGATCCCCACCGTGGCGGGCCTACCGTTGCATATGTCTTTGCAGTTCCTTAATGACCTTGCCTGGTGTTGGATAGCCCTTCTCTGCCCACAGTCGAAAGCAAGTTCAGATAACCTCACCTCCGCGATGGCCAAGCTGTTTCATTGCTGTATCAATCTGAAGGTCTGTGGGTTCCTGCATCTGACTCAGAAGGGTCCGCTGTACGGACGGGATTCCATTCGATTCACGCAAAGCCGCTTCTCCAACAGACTGCGCAAAGGAAAGCGAATTCCTCTGCCAGGCAATGCAGCGACCATCGAGCGAGGTCAGGACGCGGTGGTCGGCAGAACCCGAACGATGTGACTCCTCGAATTCGACGAATGCCTTCTCCTTGAACTGCTTTATTTCTCCCCAGGAGAAGGCTTCACCGGCTGCAGCGTTCAAGTGCATAGCTCCCATGAAGGTTAGTAACTCGCCGGAGCGAGCAAACGCCTGGCTGGCATCCGACTCTGAGACGTTGGTAAGGATCATGAAGTACGCCGAGCACACCAGAAGGTGACCTGCACGTTCAGCAAAGTTGCGTTCCGTGGGCCCGAACGCACCTTGGGTTTCGGCCCGTGTGTTGCCAGTCATAGCCAGGGCGGCAACTATTGCGATCATCCAAAGCGAACGTCTCTTTTGGCGTGCCATTTCCTCTTCTCCCTCACTAATGGTTGGCTGCAATCCATGAGATGTTCTGCAGCGGCCCAGAATTTGTTCAAAGTATTAGTCGGTCGACGGACCAAGAAGTTAAGCGGAAACGCAAATGTTTTCGAGCGGCAGACGACCGGCGTTCCCGACCGCTTCGCCCACGGGGAACAGCTACGGCAGAGGCGTGCCGGTCGGTCAGAACAGGTCGGCCGGCTAAGGCGATGGCTTCTCGACCACCACTAAAGCGCCGTGATCAGACGAACTTTTGCGAACAGAGCCTTATCTACTTCGGCGCTCGCCAAAAATGACCCATTATGTTGTGCACTACATAATGGGTAACTTCCCACGAGCGCCGAAGGTATATAGGTTAGCGATTCTCTGATGAAACCATCTCTTCCAATAGCTTCCTTGCAGCGGCGTCGTTCTGGTCGGCGGCACGTTGGAGCCATAGGGCTGCCTCGGTGTGGTTCTGGGGAACGCCGTGGCCATTGGCATAACTGCTCCCCAGTTGATATTGCGCACTGGCGTGGCCCTGGTCGGCTGCCCGTCGAAACCACTGGGCGGCCTCGGTGTGGTTCTGGGGAACACCTTCACCAATGGCATACCTGATCCCCAGTTGATACTGGGCGAGGTCGTGACCTTGGTCGGCAGCACGCCGATACCACTGGGCCGCCTGAGCGAGGTCGCGCGGGACGTCCCGACCCTGAGCATAGCGGCGCCCCAATTCATATTGGGCAGACGGCGTTGTTGGTTCCGACTTAAAAAAGGCCTCTGCTAGTCGCACGGCCAGATTCTCAAAGCTTAGCGCATCCCAATTCAGGAGCGATCGGTCTCTGGATGCCGACACAGCATTCCCTGCT
>CAYLSS010000131.1:0-8006 GCA_964385765.1 uncultured Solibacteraceae bacterium | reverse complement strand
GTGAACTCCGACGAGAGCGGTTCCGGTCCCAGATTGCGAAAAAGCTCGTCAATGGCCGCGGTCGGGTATAGTGCGACCACACCCAGCGCCCGTGGATCGTCAAACGCCAGCCCCCGGCCGTCGGCCAGTTCGCACCAGGTCCGGACGGTGGCCGCGCGAAGGTGGCTGTCGGCAGTCACGTAGAGATTGCCGGTCATCCGGAAGTGGAATCGGAGGCTGTCACCGCTATCGAGGTGGAGAAGAGCGTTCTTGCCGCGGCGTTCGACATCGAGGATGGTCGCGCCACGCACCCGCTGCTCGATGCGGGGATCCCGCCGCCGCTCCATCCGCATGCGAAGGATGATGGATCCCGGAATCTGCTCCCGGAGCTTCCGGCAAACCGCTTCCACTTCCGGTAGCTCCGGCATTCTAGAACACGGCCAGCTCCACCGGCGCTCCCGACCCGCAGCCGATCTTCTTCGCCGCCGACGCCTGGTTGCACGCTACCTCGATGTAGCCGGAGCTGCCTTCGATCAGCACCAGTTCGCCCGGTTCTCCTTCGGCGAAGTTGTTCACCAGGCGGGTTACCGGCAAGATGCCGGCGGTCATTTCGAATGGACGCTCCTTCAGCTCCGGGAAGTCTTCGCAGCGGAGGTTCGTGATCAGGTTTCCGAAGCGGTCGACTTTGAGCACGGTCCCCGACCAGAAGCGTTTGCCGGTCCGCACGGCCCGCTCGAAATCCGAGCGCAGGTGATCGTCCACCAGTCGGCCGAATTTTGAAGGCGCCACCCCGCTGAGCAGGTGCGCGGCGACGGGCGAGAAAATGTCGCGGCCATGAAACGTTCTGCTGACATCCTTGCGGAAGTATTTTTCCGCCGTGATGTGGCGGGCTTTGTGTTTCTTCTCGCGGCTGTAGACCATCGAGAGGACACCATTGTCCGGGGCGATGAAGTATTGGCCGGCGGCCTGTACCAGCAGCGGACGGCGGGTGGTGCCGACGCCCGGATCGACCACCACCACGTGCGCCGTCCGCTTCGGATAGTAGGGGTAGGTCTGGGAGAGCGTGAATGCGGCCTCGGGGATCTGAAACGGCTTGATTTCGTGGGTGATGTCGATGATATCGGCGCGCGGAAGGATATCCAGAATCACCCCCTTCATCGCGGCCACGAAATGGTCCGAGGCGCCAAAGTCGGTGAGCAAAGTAATGATTGGTCGTGCCATCCGTCTTGATAGAATCTAATCAAGAGCATAGCTGAGCGGGCGCCAACCGTGTGGTGCGCGTAGCGTCCGTTTGTTTTTTGGCAGAGGGCCGTGACTCACTTCTACTTCGATCACAACGCGACGACACCCGTGTCGGAACAGGTGCTGCAACTCTATACGGCTGTGCTGCGCGAGAACTACGGGAACGCGTCCAGCATTCACTATTTCGGCCAGGAGGCCAAGAGCCGGCTGGACCGTGCGCGGCAGCAGGTGGCGTGGATGCTCAACTGCCAGCCCAAGGAGATCGTCTTTACCGCCGGCGGGACGGCTGCAAACAATGTCGCGATCTTCGGAGTGGTGCGGCATCGCGGCGCCGCGGGCAAGCATGTCATTACGAGCGAGATTGAGCATCCGGCGGTACTGAACACCTGTGTTGCGCTCGAGCGCGAGGGAGTGGATGTGACGTACTTGCCGGTGGGCTCGTCAGGCGCGGTTGATCCGGACGACGTACGCCGGGCGCTGCGGCCTGAAACCCGGCTCGTCAGCATCATGCACGCGAACAATGAGACCGGTGTGGTCCAGCCGGTCGGAGAGATCGGCGGAATCGCGCGAGAGGCCGGTGTGGTCTTCCACTGCGACGGCGTGCAGGCGGCGGGCAAGCTCTCGAGCGATGGGGCGCCTCCGCCAGCCGACCTCTACACGCTGAGCGCCCATAAGTTCTATGCGCCCAAAGGGGTCGGCGCTCTCTACATTCGTGGCGGGACCCCGCTCGAGGCCATCCTGTTCGGCGGACACCAGGAACAGGACCTCTGGCCGGGAACCCAGAACGTACCCTCCGCCGTGGCCATGGGCGCAGCGGCCCGAAAGGCGAGGAAGATGCTGGCGCGTGAATCGTCCCGGGTGGGCGAGTTGCGGGATCGCCTGGAGCAGGGCATTCTGGACCGGGTGCCGGACGCGGGCGTGAACGGCAGCGGTCCACGACTACCCAATACGACGAATCTTTACTTCGATGGCGTCGGCGCCGAGGCGCTGGTGATTGCGCTCGATCTTCGGGGTTTCGCTGTCTCGAGCGGATCGGCCTGTTCATCGGGCTCGGTCGAGCCGTCGCACGTGCTCATGGCCATGGGGCTTGGAAAGGAGCGGACGCGTTCGAGCGTGCGGTTTTCGCTGGGACAGTCCAATGACGCCGACCAGGTTGACGAGCTGATCGATGCGGTCGCGGCGTCGGTGAATCACTTGCGCCGCGTGTCGCCGGCGGTCTGAATGCATATGGCAGAGAAACTGACAGCGGTAGCCATGTCGGGCGGGGTGGACTCATCCACCGTTGCGGGACTTCTTTGTCAAGAGGGCAAGCGAATTGTCGGTTTGACAATGCAGTTGTGGAACCAGCGGCGCCTGCCGGAACTCCAGAGCGACGCCACCACCGGCCGCTGCTGCTCTCTTGACGATGTCCACGATGCCCGCGCGGTCGCCAATCATCTCGGCATACCGTACTATGTCCTGAACTTCGAGGATCGCTTCGAGGAGCAGGTGGTCCGTCCATTCGTGGATGACTACCTGGCCGGACGGACTCCCATCCCGTGCACCCTCTGCAACAATTTCGTCAAGTTCGACGATTTCATCGAGATGGCCGCCGGCGTCGGGGCGGAGAAGATTGCCACCGGTCACTACGCGCGGGTGGATTGGAATCCGGATTCCGGTCGCTGGGAGATGCGCCGCGGCCTCGACCATTCCAAGGACCAGAGTTACTTCCTTTTCGGCCTCACCCAGGAGCAGTTGGCCCGGACGCTTTTCCCGCTCGGCTGGCTGACCAAAGCGGAAGTGCGCGACAAGGCTCGGGAACTCGGAATCCCTGTCGCCGAGAAGGGCGAAAGCCAGGAGATATGCTTCGTCCCAAACGGCGACTATGCCTCATTCATCGACGCCTATTTCCGGGAGAAGGGCATTGACCGGAAGCAGATCCGCGGCGAGATTGTCGATGCGAGCGGAAAGACGTTGGGGGAGCACTCGGGCGTCCACAACTTCACCGTCGGACAGCGGAGGGGGCTCGGGGTCGCCGTCGGGGAGCCACTCTACGTGATCCAGACCGAGCCCGCCACGCAGAGGGTCATGGTGGGCAGAAACGAAGATCTGCTCAATGACAAGCTGGTTGCCGAACATGTCAACTGGATCTCCATTCCGCCTCCCAACGAGCCGGTGCGCGCTCATGTCCGGATCCGGCACAAGCATCTTCCGGCCCCCGCGACTGTCCACCCGACCGCTGACCCAGGCCGCTTGACCGTCCGGTTTGACACCCCGCAGCGGGCTGTCACACCGGGCCAGGCAGCCGTTTTCTACGACGGGGACCTGGTGCTGGGCGGCGGTTGGATCTCGGGCCCAGGAACGGCACGAAAATGAACGCCACCATGGATACCGGATGTGGGTCGATCAAGGGTCTCGACGAATCGAATCACCGGACTAGGAGCCGCCGTCGCCGCTTTCTGCGACCGCGCTCAGGCGCCGTTGAATGAATTCCGCCATCAGGGCGACCGTCCGCGCATCGAACAGCTCTTGCGGCGACAGCTCTACTCCGAAGAGGGATCTTACCCGCGACAGGATTCGCATGGCCCGGAGTGATTCTCCACCGAGTTCCAGAAAGGGATCGTGAATCCCCACGTGAGTCAGGTCCAGCACCTCCGACCATATGGCGGCCAGCCGTTCTTCGACTGGATTGCGCGGCCTTGCGAAAGGGGAGGAGAGGTCGGGTCGTCCTCTTCCGGGATCCGGCAGGCTTCGACGGTCGACCTTGCCGTTGGGAGCATATGGAAGTTCGGCGAGCGGCATGAAGACGGTGGGAAGCATGTAGTCCGGCAGTTTGGCCGCCAAGGCGCTTCGGAGGACACTCGTGGATGGAGCCGGCTCGGTTCGGAAGACCACGTAGGCGACGAGTTGCTGGATGTCCAGCCGGTTTGGTTTCGCCATTACCGCGGCATCCTTCACTTCGGGAAGCTCGAGCAGCGCGGTTTCCACCTCAGCGATTTCAACCCGGTGGCCGCGGATCTTCACCTGGAAGTCCTTCCGCCCCATGTGCTCGACGCATCCGTCGGCTTCCATGCGGCCGAGATCCCCGGTGCGATAGATACGCGCATCGCCCTCCTCCACGAATGCTGCCGCGGTAAGTTCAGGACGCTGCCAATAGCCTGGCGAGATGTACCGGCTCCGGAGAGCGATCTCGCCGATCTGGTTGGAGCCCGCGGGCCGGCCTTGCTCGTCGAGGATCAACATCTCCTTGTCTTGCACCGCATAGCCGATGGGAACGGTTGCGGAACGGATCCGCGTGTCCCGGTCGGCGAAGAAGAGCCGCGCGCAGTCCATCTCAGTGCTTCCATAGCGGTTGACGAAGACGCATGACGGCGAAAGCCGTTTTCGATAAAGCTCGAAATCGGCTCTCAGCAGGGGTTCTCCGGCCAGGTAGATCAGCCTGAGGTCGGGCAGTTGCGACTCGCCGGACAGTTCGCCGGCGAAGTGCCGGAACACGGTCGGCACCATGCAAGAGACGGTAATTCGAGATCTGGCCAGCCAGCGGGCGAGGATGGCCGGCCCGGTGCGTTTGAGATCGAGCGGCAGCAAGGTCGCCCCGGTCGTCAAGGCAAGCAGGAGGCCGAACGAACCGGCGTTTGTCGAGAACGAGAAGAGATTGCTCAGGCGATCCTCGGGACAGATATGGAAATTGCCGGTGTAGTTCATCATGAAATGCAGCACGTTGCGATGTGTCTGCATTACGCCCTTCGGACGTCCCGTAGAGCCCGACGTGTAGAGGATCCAGGCCAGTTCATCCGGCGAGATCCGCGGGTCCGGATTCTTGTCCGAACCCCTTCCCTCGATCTGATCGGTGTTGATGACCTGCCGGCCCGCGGCCATCTCCTCGGCCAGGTGGAGATTGCGCTGATTGGTGACGATCAGCTTCGCTTGCGATTCTTCGGCGATGAGGCCCAGCCTTGCGGCCGGCGAAAGAGGATCGAGCGGTACGTAGGTATTCGCCGATTTGAGAATGCCCAGTTTGGCGACGATGGCCGTGGCGCCTTGTTCGAATAGATGCAAAACGGGCTGGGAGGCCGAAGTCGCGGCTATCCGGTGAGCGATGCGATTGGCGGCCTTGTTCAACTCGCTGTAAGAGAGCTTCTCGGACTCGGTTTCGATCGCAATGCGATCCCGGTACAACTCGACCTGCTTCTGAAACCGCTCCGGGATAGATTGCTCTATCTCGCTTCGTGGAAACGGCATGAAGCGGCCCGAAGGATGAAAGCATCGCTCTCGAATCGCCTTCTGTGTGCGGGGAATCTCGGCGGACGGATGTGTGATTTGGCTCATGGGAACGTTTGACACCGGATTGCGCGCGAATATGCGAGCAAGCTTGATTAAGGGCCGGCCGGGCCCTGGCGGCCTTCGAGCTCGGGCAGGAGCACCACGCTTTCCTGCTCGGACGGGTCGGTTCGGGAGATGACCGCGGTACAGGGCTCATTCGAACTGGGATTGAAGGGCTGATGAGGCACATTGGGCGGGATGTAGAGGAAGTCGCCCGCCTTGACGCTCAGATGCTCGCGCAGTTGGTCGCCGTAGTCCATTTCGGCCCGCCCTGAAACGATGTAGATCGCCGTTTCGTGATCCCGATGCAGATGGGCCTTTTCTTTTCCGCCGGGAGGAATCGTCAACAGATGCATGCAGATGCCCCGCGACCCCGCGGTGGCGGCCGATATCCCCGAGTGATACAGGTATCCCTGCTTGGCCGGATATCGCTGACCAGTGGAATTGATGACGCAGGTTTGGAGTGAGGAGTGCTTCGCCATGGTTCTTCCTCCGAACTGGTGGTTACCGAATTGTACTCCAGCGGCGATCTTTCACGTGAGGGTTTACGTCTTGTTCAGGGAGTCCTGTACGCGGCCGGCGCTGACTGCATAACGCCGGATATCCGACCACGGGTCTTCTTTCTGGCCGAGCCGTTGGAATAGATTGGTGATGTTCCAGCCTTGAGGATCGAGCTTACTGTCTTCCAGTTCGCTGAGTGCCAGAGGAGTAGCGACAGGTGCGCCTGGCAGGGCGCGCGCCGAATATGGCATGACCGCCGTCTGTCCGTAAGCATTGCGCATGACGTCGAGATAGATGCGACCTCGGCGCTTGACCTTTCGCTTCTCCACTGTCAGCTCGTCGGGATATTTTTCGGCGAGAGAAGCCGCGATTGCCTGTGCCACTTCGCGAACTTCATCGAACCCGGAGACTGGGCGCAGCGGCGCGACCACGTGCAGTCCCTTCGAACCGGTGGTCATTGCGAACGGCGTCATGCCGAGTCCCTCCATCCGCTCCGCCACGAGGCGCGCGGCCCGTCGCACAGCGCCGAAGCCTTGTTCTGACGGATCGAGATCGAAAACCAGCCGGTCCGGCTGTCTCAGCCGGGAGGCCCGCGATAACCAGCCGTGGAGTGTGATGGTGGCCTGATTGGCCAAGTAGACCAGCGTTGCCTGGTTGTTGCACAGCACGTGTTCCACCGCCTCGCCGTTCGCTTTGGCGCGGGGCGTGCGGCTGGTCTTGATCCAGTCCGGGAAGTAGTCCGAGCGCTGCTGCTGGTAGAAGCCCTCGGCATCGATGGCGTCCGGGAAGCGGCGTAGTGTGAGCGGGCGATCCTTGAGGTGGGGTATCATGACGTCCCCCACTTTGCTGTAATAGCGGATCAGTTCGCTCTTCGTGATTCCGTCGGCGGGGAAGAGTATCTTGTTAGTGTTGGACAGCTCGACGCGATAACGTCCGAAGTGCTCCACGCTCATTCCGGCTGGCTTCCTCGCGAAGTAACGCGTCGAGTCGCTTGCTCCTGTTCCGCGATCTCGCCAACCGAACGGCCCGATTTGACCGAAGCAGGCTCCGTGCTGGTCGGCCGCCGCCTGGCGTCGGCGAACTCATCGTCCATCTTAATGATCAGCCAGCGGGACTTCTTGCCGCTCTCGATGCGCTTCAGCGCATAGCCGCCCTCGAGTTTCTTACCCTCCAGCCATACCTCGATGAGCCCTTCTTTGTAGGCGTCCTCCATGCTTCGGCTTTGTGCGCCCTTGCGCGCGCGCAAGTTCCGATAAGCTCCGGTATCCCAGACCAACACTGTCCCGGCGCCGTACTCGTCTTCTGGGATTACTCCCTCGAAGTCGATGTATTCTCGCGGATGATCTTCGGTTTGAATCCCCAGACGCTTCTCCCGCGGATCAGTGGATAACCCTTTAGGTACAGCCCATGACACGAGCACGCCGCCGAACTCGAGACGGAAGTCATAGTGGAGTGTGGAGGCGTCGTGCTTCTGGATGACAAAACGCCGGCCCGCGCCGCTCCGTTGCCTTCCCGAAGGTTCCCCGGACTTGCGGAAGTCACGCTTGCTTCGATAGGTTTCGAGCTTGCCAGTCATCCGGTTCATCCAGGCGTAGACAGAGCACCGCCGTCGATTGGGGACTATTCACTTCGTGCGGGCGTTTTCATCCAGTCTCTTCCGCCGGGCGAAGCAGCTTGCGAGCAGTTCCCCCCTTACGCGCTTCACCGGCGCGTGAGCGCCTCCGGAAATTCTCCTATGTCCAGTGTGGCTCTTCGATCCAGCCTTGGGCCGAAAGATGTTCTTGAGCGTCGCCTATCTCCATCGACGGGTTGCGGAAACTGGATCCCATGTAATGGGTGAGGATCTCGAAGACCTCCGTGTTGCGGATCAATCCGCTGAATTCAGCGGCGCCCGGCCCGGTGGCGGTGGATACCGTATGGTCCGATGTGTGGCCCTTGCCCACCCACCCGAGGCCGAAATGGTTGCACAGGACCTGGCCGAG
>CAYLSS010000130.1:0-8078 GCA_964385765.1 uncultured Solibacteraceae bacterium | reverse complement strand
TGTAGGAAGTCACGAGATCTTCCAGGGCGCTGCCCGTCGAGGTCATGCTCGAGCTAAGTGTGAGTTCGACCGTCTCGCCGACATCTGTCTCACTGACAATCGTGAAGCTGAGCCCGTCAATTACGTCGTTGACCGTGTTCTGTGATCGGGTGACGTCAAGGCCGTTGAGCTTAAAGACGGCGTTGGAGCCCTGGTTGTCGGATGTCAGGATGTTGGTGCCGCTCTCACCGGCGGTTTCGCGAAGCTCGAGCGTGGTAGAGCCGGTGGTCTGAGCCGTTAAGGAAAGATAGTAAGGAGTCTCTCCGGTGCCGGTATTGAGGATTGTGGCCGAGAGGCCCGCACCGAGGGCGTTGATGGCGTCACGAAGGCCTTCCAGGTTGTTGCCATATTCGCCGGTGAGATCGATCTCATAAGTTTCCGTGCCGAACGCCAGCTCCATAATGCCGTCCGCCGAGACGGCGGTCGTGTCGCTATCCGCATAGCCGGACGCGGTCACCTCGGAAGCGGCCGCCGCGACCGAAGTGATATCGGAGATGGTGTAGCTGCCTGTCTCGGTAGCTCCATTCAGAGTCACCGAAACCCGGTTCGAGTTCGAGGACGACGCGCTCAGTGACCTGGTCTCGCCCAGCGTCGCGAGCGCCCCGACATTGGTTGCCAGGCTCTCCACCTTCGTTCTGAGACCGCTGAGCAGGTTTTTCCTCTCTAGCAGGTCGACCTGGTCATTCTGCAGTTCAACCAGCGGAAGCGAGGCGATCTCAACCGCCCGGTCCACGATTGTCTGAAAATCGTCTGAGAACGTGCTGACTCCGGTGAATTTCAACGGAGCGATGCTCATACCTTCACCTCCTCACGAGAGACTGGCTTTGTCCCTTCTCACCTCATCGGCCAGAATTCCGAATTGGTCCATAGAACTTCGAGGAACGCGGGGGGGTATCTTCGCAAGGAGAGCGGCTTTTGGCTGTCCGCCGGCGGGTCTTGCCGCTTATTTCTACTTCTTCAGGCGGGACTCATATTCGGGGCGCTCTCGCCACTCATCGAAATAGGGCTCATATTCGCTGAGCGTCATCCAGAAACGAGGCTCGGGTTCGGCCGGATCTAGTGTACCCTCCGGATAGTCCTTGCCGGCGACGCTGTCTTCGACTGACTGATTCCACTGCCACAGGGCATCCTGCAGGCGGCGGGCAATCTCAGGGCGCTCGGCGGCAAGATTGTTGGTTTCCTTGGGATCGCCGGCGAGGTCATAGAGTTCGAAATCGCCGGACTCGATGTCTTGGGTCAAGATCTTGTAGTTGTTGTCGACCAGCGCCGCCCGTCCCATATGACGGAACGGGATTGGTTTCTGCCGGCGCGTGAGCTCTTCTCCGAACAGGGCCGTCAGATCGATGCCGTCCTCCGGCTGGAGCAGGACCGAATCCGGCAGTCCCGCCACCGCCGCGATCGTCGGGAAGATGTCCATGGTCGCCGCGGGAAAGGAGGTAATGCGCGGTTGGCGGATTTCGGCCGGCCACTCGATGATCGCCGGCACACGGAGGCCGCCTTCGTAGATATCGTTCTTGTAGCCGCGGAGCCCGCCCACGGTATCCGGCTCAATGCGGGGCAAGCCGCCATTGTCGCTGGAGAACCAAACCAGCGTATCTTCGGCGACATCCAGGTTGCGGAGTCCCTGGCGCAGCGCTCCGATGCTGCGATCCATCGCCACCAACTCGCCGTAGTGGTGCATCGAGTTTTCGTCCAGGGCGCTGAACGGCTCCCGGTCAGCCTCCGAGGCCATAAAGGGACTGTGGGGCGTACCATACCAGATCACGGCGAAGAATCGTTCCCCGGCCTGTGCTTGCTGGCGCATGAACTCGAGCGCCTCGGCCACGATGATCTCCGAGGAATCGCCTTCAAACTCAACGAACTCGCCTTTCCGGCTCATGATGGGATTGCGGTCAAAGAAGTTGGTCACCGACAGCCATTCATCGAAGCCGAACTCGCCGGGGTTGTGATCATCGGTGGCCAGAATCGGGACTCCAGGCCCGCGCAGTCCGTTCAGGTGCCACTTGCCGAAATGGCCGGTTACGTAGCCGGCGTCCCGCAGGGCCTGGGCGAGGGTCGGTTCCTGACGGCGCAAAGGGTAGCCGTGATTATGGACCCCGGTCCGATCATTGGAACGTCCGGTCATCACGGTGGCCCGGGTCGGCGAGCAGTTGGGAGCTCCGGCGTAGAAGCGGTCGAACCGCAATCCGGCGGCGGCCATTGCGTCTAGGTTAGGTGTCTTCAGAACCGGATGATCGTAGTAGCCTGTCTGGCCCCAGCCCATATCATCAGCCATCACCAGAACAATGTTGGGTCGTGCCGGCTCCGGCTCCTGCGGCGCCGTCGAACAGGCGCAGGCGAGAACCATCAGGCAAAGGGCAACTTGCTTCACTTGACTCCTCACTTCGCCGGTGATTCCGGACGATACGGGTCTAAACGTCGACTCCGAGTTCCTTCCAAGTCACGATTTTATTCTGGTAGATCGATTCGCGGCCCATGATCGCCGTCAGCGCGGCGGTCGCGGCGACATCGATGCCGGCAAAAGGCTTCCTTTGTTCCCTGATCGCGGCATAGAACTCGGCTATCGACATCGATGGGGGCCACGAGCCCGACCGAAGCGTCCGCGTCGTGCATGGGATGAAAGAGCGCGTTGCCGTGGGTGATCTCCGCGGCGCCCTTCTCTCCGAAGACGGAATACCACTGACCGTTCTGCGGCCTGTCAAGGTTTCGCGGATGATACTGAACCTGGCTGAACTCCAGCCGGACATCGTTCTCATAGATGTAGGTGACGCTATAGCCGTCGAGCATTTCCTGTCCTGCCGGCTTGCGCTCCGGGAAGTAGGTTTTGCCGTGCCCGAAGGCTTCCACGGGACGTTTTCCTACGAGCCAGTTGGCGACGTCGAGATTGTGGACGGCATTCTCCACGATGAGATCGCCGGACCGCTTGACATCGAGGTACCATTCCGGCCGTTCCCGGGGGGTAAGCGACCGCGTGCTATGGCGGTGGGCCCTGATGGAGAAGATCTCGCCCAGGACTTCGGCATCATGCAGATGCCGGACCGCCGCCCGGACCGGTGGATAGTAGCGCAACTGCTGGCCGATCTGGAAGAGAGCCTTGGAACGGCGCACGGCCTGCAAGGCCATGTCGACCTGTTCCGGAGTCACGCCGATGGGTTTCTCGCAATAGATGTGCTTGCCGGCGGCCATGGCGGCGGCGGTCATCTCGGCGTGCAGATCGCACGGGGTGGCGACGACAACCGCATCCACTTCCGCGAGATCCAATACTTCACGGTAGTCGGTGTAAGAGCGAGGGTTGTCCCGCCTGGCGAGGCCTTGAGCCTGATCGCGGGCCTTAGCGTCAATATCGCAAATGGCCGCCACCTTCACGCCGGGCTGTTCCAGAACCTGTTTCAGGAGCGCGGTACCCCGATGTCCGACTCCGATTACGGCCGTTCGCACTTCGTGCTCCGCCGCGCCAAGACTTGACGCCGCCACGGCGGAGGCCATTAAGAATGTCCTGCGGTCGGTTTTGGTTGTCACGAATTGTATTGTAGTACCTTTAGGAACTGAGATGACAAGACGCGAGACGTTGAAACTGGCCCTTGGCTCAATGGCCGCGAGTGTAGCGCCGCAGAGCGCCGGTGCGGCTGATCTCACGAACTTCCAGCTTGCCTGTATGACGCTTCCCTATGGTGGGTACTCATTCGAAAGAGCACTAGAAGGGATTGTCAGCGCCGGTTTCGAGTATGCCGCCTGGGGGACGCGCCACAGCGTGGGCGGCGAACGTGTTCCGCTGCTGGCTGTCGAGGCTTCGGAGGCCGAGGCTCGCGACCTCGCGGCCCGGACGCGCGCCGCCGGGCTCGAGCCGGTCATGATGTTTTCGACGGTGAACCTGGAAGATCCCGACGCGCCCCGGCTGCATGAGCGTCGGGTAGCCCACGCGGCCGCGGCTCGCATTCCTTTTCTGCTGACATTCGGACGGACCCGGCCGGGCGAGTATGAAAACGTGATTGCGTGTCTTCGTCATATCGGACCCATCGCGCAGCGCGCCGGCGTCATGGTGGTGGTCAAGCAGCATGGCGGCAACACCGCCACGGGGGCCGATTGCAGCCGCATTATTAAGGAAGCCGGCGCGGAGGGCATCAAGGTGTGCTATGACGCCGGGAACGTGCTCGACTACGAGAACCAGGATCCCATTCCCGACATCCGGGCGTGCTGGCAAGACGTTCGCGCCTTCGCGATCAAGGATCACCGCAATTGGCCGAAGGATCAGGACTGCGGCCCCGGGTTCGGCGAGATCGACCACTACCGCCTGCTCGAGCCGGTGATCCGCACCGGCCTGACAATGCCGCTGGCGTTCGAGAATATCTTCGAGCCACTAGTCGATCGCCCGGACAACCCGGAAGGCATCGACGCCCTCGCCAAACGCTCCCGCGAATATGTCGATACCGTCATTCGCGGTTTGCAGTCGGTCACCCAGTAAAATCCGTGCGGTCCTGTTGGGGGACCATGCCCGGGCGGGATCGCCATGGACGCTCGCCGGGAGATCCCTGGACACCGGAGAACCTCAGCCCGGATACCGGCCGGTGATGTAGTTTTGCAGGTGTTCAATCTGAGCGGCTTGCTCGTCAACGATCGATCGCACGAGGTCGCCGATCGATACGATTCCGGTGAGGCGGTTGTTTTCGAGTACCGGAAGATGTCGTATGCGCTCGTCGGTCACGATGCGCATGGCCTCATCGACGCGGCAATCCGGAGTGACGTAATGCACCGGAGTTGTCATGATCTCCCGGACTTCGGTCTGTTTTGACGACCGTCCCTTGAGGATCACCTGGCGCGCGTATTCGCGCTCGCTGAGGATACCCACGACAGTGTCGCCCTCGATCACGACGATTGAACCGACCGAGTTCTCCGCCATGATCCGAACCGCCTCGAAGACGAGGGCATCCGGGGGAAGGGTAAAGACCCGGCGCCCCTTGCGGTCCAGGATCTCCTTGATGGTGGTTTCGGCGGCCATGGGAGAGTTGTATCATAACCGGGCCGTCAAGAAGACAAAGAAGCGACGGGGCGCGGTCTGTCGCGAAAGCGTGGGGCGATCGGATATCCTAAACGATTGATACGCTTTCCCGGGAGCCACTTCCTGCAAAATCTCATCGAGCGACGGGCTCTGTTGTATCAGCTTGTGCGCCGGGATTTCGAGCAGCGATACGTGGGTTCGGCGGCAGGCTGGCTGTGGGGCCTGATTCACCCGCTGGTGCTGCTGCTGAGTTGGACGTTCGTTTTTCAGATCTGCATTCAAGTGAAGCTGCCGAGGGGAGAGGTGACGCAGAATTACACGCTGTACCTGCTGTGCGGCTTCATGCCATGGCTGGTTTTCCAGGAAACGATTCAGCGCTCGGCCACCGCTCTGCTGGACTACGCCAACCTGATCAAGAAGACGATTTTCCCGGCGGAGATCATACCGCTGACCATATTCTGCTCGGTGCTGATCTCCCACCTGATGACGCTCGCGCTGGTGATCGCGGCCATTGGAGTGGTGCTTGGGCACATCAGCTTCCAGATCCTTTTGCTGCCGGTGTACATGGTGTTGCTGGGACTTTTCGCCGTCGGTCTGGGGTGGCTCGTCTCCGGTCTCAATGTTTATCTTCGGGACACGGCGCAGGTGGTGAGTGTGATGCTCACCTTGTGGTTTTGGCTCACACCGATTTTCATTTCCGAGGAATGGTATCCGGATGCGGTGCGGTTTCTTCTGGCGTGGAATCCGTTGCGATACGTGGTCCAGGCTTACCGGGACCGTCTGCTGTCGTCAGCCTGGCCCACGTTGCAGGAACTGGCTGTACTCACGGCCTGTGGAGCCGCGTCATTCGTCCTTGGCGGGTTGTTCTTTCGTCATTTGAAGAAAGGTTTCGCGGACGTACTTTAGGAGGTTGATGGACCGATGCTTTCCCGACGCCAATTGCTGCTCTCGGCCGCGGGCGGGCGGCTTATCGCGCAGCAGAGAGCCGAGCGAGCCGCGCCGAACATAGTCTTGATTGCGGCTGAGAATCTATCGGCCTGGATGTGCGGATGTTACGGGAACCGTGACATACGGACACCGAACATTGACCTGCTGGCCCGCATGGGCACGCGGTTTCTCCACGCTTTCACTCCAATTCCGGCTACCTCGCCCGGTCGGGCGACGCTGTTGACCGGCCGGCTGCCGGCCCAGCATGGGATCGAGGATTTCCTCACTTCGCAACCGGTCGCCGACCCGCCGCAGGGTCAAGCCGCGCAGCCGCCCTGGTTTGCCGAGGAGGTCATGGTTTCGGATGTGCTGTCGGCGGAGGGCTACAACTGCGGCTTCGCCGGGGCGTGGGGGATCGGCAATGACCGGAACCCCGGCCATGGGTTCAGGTACACCTGTACCGTGATGGAGGAGGAATTTGCATACAGCAATCCGAGGCTGGCGAACAATGGCGAGGTATCCCGCCATGAGGGTTATCTCCCGGAGCTGGTGACCGGGGCCGCCAGCGAGTTTCTTGACCGCCAGTCGGCCGACAAGCCGTTCTGTCTGGTGATCAGCTATCCGTTATCCGCCGATCCTTACGAGGGCCATCCCTCGCCGTATTCGGATATGTACGCAGGGGCGAAGTTCGAGAACATCGGGTGGCTGCCGAAGGCGGACAACGCATTGCGCGGAGCCGGGTATCTGGACAACACGGTCGAAAGCCTCCGGAATTTCGTTCCAGGCATCACGGCGATCGATGCTCAGTTAAAGGTGTTACATGAGAAGTTGCGCGCAATGAAGTTGTGGACAGACACGCTCGTGGTTTTTACGAGCGTGAACGGTCACCTGGCGGGCCGCCACGGATTGTGGGGCAGCGGCTTGGCTTCGGATCCGCCGAACATGTTCGACGATGTTGTTCAGGTACCGTTGATTCTTTCCTGGCCCGGCAAAATACCGGTCGAGGGAGTGCGTCCGGAGATGGTGGGTTTATACGATTTATTGCCGACGTTGTGCGATCTGGCGAATACGACTCCTCCGGCGGGGAGGAATCTGCCCGGCCGGAGCTTCGGCCGCCAGGCGCTCGGCGAGCCAGCAGGCAAAGACGCCGAACCTTGGCCGGACAACGTCTACGGCGAGTATCACCGGACGCGGATGGCGCGCGACAACCGGTTCAAGGTGATCACGCGCAACGGTGGTGAGGGTCCCAACGAGTTCTACCGGCTGCGCAGCGACCCGCGGGAACTGCGGAACCGGTACGACGATCCGTCGATTGTCACTGTCCGGGACCGTTTGGCGGCGCAAGCCGACGAGTGGCTCGGCCGATATGTGAAGTAAGATCATTTACGCCAGGACTGAGAGGCGGGCGACTGCTACACTGTAATCTGAGATTCAGGGGCGTAACGCTCTAATCCTGAGAAAGACATGAAAGTTCATCCGAAGGGCTCGCGGGCCCGCATCCTACTCTCATCCGTTTTCGGACCGTATGCTCGGGACGACGAGTTCGGCAGCCGGCTCATCAACCCGATGGAGCTGTACCACAATCAGGTCACCCGGGCGCAGGGTCCTTTTTCGCTGCGGATGTTCCACCGTTCGTGGGGCATCATGATGATCCAGGACAATATCACAGCTCCGTGCACGGTGCTGGATTTTCCGACGCGGGAGGCATTCGCGGAGGAACTTCGCAAGCACGACTATGATGTCGTCGGGATCTCGTCGATCATTGTGAATGTCGGGAAGGTGCGCGAGATGTGCCGGATGGTCCGCGACATCGCGCCTCGTGCAGAGATACTCGTCGGTGGCCACGTGACCGCGATTCCCGGCATCGAAAAAATCGTGGATGCCGACCACTACGTCAAGGGTGAAGGCATTCGCTGGATGCGGGAGTACCTCGGCGAGAACCCGGACGCTCCGGTGCGCCACCCAGAGATCGATTCCGGGTTCGGTCTCCGAGTGCTTGGGGCTGGGATGCAGAAGCAGAGCAGGCCGGCGGCCACGCTGATTCCGTCGGTTGGATGCCCGATGGGGTGCAACTTCTGCACCACGTCTGCGTTCTTTGGCGGCAAGGGCAAGATCC
>CAYLSS010000129.1:380-8080 GCA_964385765.1 uncultured Solibacteraceae bacterium | reverse complement strand
GGATCGCCGTCGTTGCGCACCAGGTTCAGCACGCCGATATCATTACCCCCTTCTTCGGGGCAGAGCGTCATTTTGAGATGTGCGATCTCGAGATCTTCAAGCAAGCAACGCACGCCATTCGCCAGCTCCATCAGCAAGGAGTTGCCGTCGAACGCCTCTTCCGCCGACAGCCGCACCGTCGCATTGAGCCATCCGAGCAGCGCCTCACCATCCGCGTAAAGATCGTAGTCGACCTCCGGCGCCGGATCGGCTCCGAGCTCCTGCGTGGTAATCCGGGCAAACCAGGCCTCAAGCCCCGTACCCTCGCGCGCCGAAACCGTGAATTGTTGGGCGCGCGGATAAGCGGTGTGCAGCGCGTCCTGTAGATTCCGCAGTCGCTCCGCACTCAGCAGATCGCACTTGTTGATGACGATGATGTCCGCTTCGGCGAGCTGTCTGTCGTAGACGTACACCACTTTCCGCGAAAACGTTTTCCCGCCTTCAACACCGAGTATCCGCAGCGCGCGGATCGGATCCACCAGCACGCTCAACGGCGCGATGCGGTAGTCGGTCCCGTAAATCTTCCGCAGCGGGAAACTGACCGCCGCCTTAAGATCAGTGCAACTTCCCACCGGCTCGGCGATGAATACGTCGGGGCGTGTTTCCGCCGACAGCTTGGCGGCGGCCTCGACCAGCGAGTTGAATTTACAACAAAAACAACCGCCGGTGATCTCTTCAACCGGGAATCCGCGGGCGCCAAGCATTGCCGTATCGACCAGCCCGAAACTTTGGTCGTTGGTGATCAGTCCCACGCGAAGGCCATGCCCATGGAGATGCTCCGCCAGCCGCAGAATCGCCGTCGTTTTGCCGGCGCCAAGGAAGCCGCCGATCATGATGTGGCTGGCCTGATTCATCTTGGTCCCTCCTCGTGGCGGCTGAGCAGCAGCCGGTCGATGGTGGCGTCAAGCACGGAGACGTAACCATGGACGTCAAGGTTCGCCGGCTCCGCCTCCCCGCGCACTTCATAAAGCCAGCCGTGGGCGTAGGGGTCGGTCTCTACCAGCGTGATGTCCTCCGCCAGTGCGGGGTTCACGCGGACAAAATCACCCTCCGCGACGCTGTACACGTCGGTTACCGCCTTGAAGCCCTCCATCCAGCCGATAGTCTGGCCCGTGCCAACTCGGTCGCCAGCCCTCACGTTGAAATCGTATTCTACAAGATCGCCCAGCATGCGGGTCGCAAACTTCGTGAGCCCGATACGCCACACGCCGGCGCGATCTTCCAGCCAGTAATGGGCCTCCGTGTAGCGCAGGCCCACGGGGAGCCGAGTCACAAAGCGCGAGCGCTTGTAGTAGATAGTGTCGCGTGCGTCCTTCGTCATGCCGCGCGGCGCCGCTCCAATTCCCTGACCATCGCCGTCCAGTCGGGCGTCTCCGTGTCATGACTCCAGGAGAGTCTGACGGCGCCGTCCTGCTGCTCCCGGGCCACATCCATTGCTGACAACACGTGGCTGCAGGTATACGACTGTGACGTGCACGCCGCGCCGTCAGAGATGGCGGCGTACGGTTTCCATGCCTCGATCAGGTCTTCGGAGTCGAAGCCCGGAATCGAGAGGTTGACGATATAGGGGATTGTGCGATCACTATCGCCGTGAATCATCGGATGGAGCGGGACCAGCGCGGCCAGCAGGCGGTCGCGAAACCCCCGCGCCCGCTCGGCGCGGTCGCGCCACTCGTCAAGAGCGAGTTCCGCCGCCTTGCCGAATGCGGCGATCAGATGCACCGGCAGCGTACCCGGCCGCAGGCCGAGTTCCTGGCCACCGCCGAGCATCAACGGCTCCAGCGGTGGTCGTCGCCCCTCGCGCCGTCGCGCAATCAGCGCGCCCACGCCCTTCGGCGCATAAATCTTATGGCCGCTGGCGCTGATCAGATCAATGCGGGGATTTTGAAGTGCTGGAAGCTGCTTGCCAAAGCCCTGGGCGGCGTCGACGTGAAAAAAAACCGTCCGCTTCTCCAGCGCCTCCGCTATCTCGGCTACCGGCTGCTCCACACCCGTCTCGTTGTTGACGTGCATCACGGAGACCAGCAACGTGTCGTCTCGGAGCGCTTCGCGTACGGCGGCCGGCTCTACCCATCCGCCTTTGTCCGGCGGCACGAGTGTGACGTCAAAGCCTCGCCGCCTCATCCCGTGCAGCGGTTCGAGCACCGCATGGTGCTCGATGGCCGTGCTGATCACGTGACGCCGCCCGGTCGCCAGGCCGTGCTCCGCCAGCCCGAGAATCGCCAGGTTGTTGCTCTCGGTGGCGCCGCTGGTGAAAATGACCTCTCCACGGGTGGCGCCGGCGACTGCCGCTACCTGGTCCCGGGCCCGCTCGACCGCGCGCCGCGCGTTTGTTCCAAAGTCATGCGTGCGGCTTCCGGCGTTGCCAAACTCTTCTCTGACATAGCGCAGCATCTCCTCGATGACGCGCGGATCGGGCGCCGTCGTGGCGGCGCAATCGAGGTAAACGGCCATTTCAGTCTTCAGTATGATCGATGAAAACCTGCAGGTGCTCGCCGGCAGGCGTGCTTGCCGGCCCGGCCTACCGCGAAGCCCTGGCCTTGGCTTCGGCGATCATGCGGCGTGCCTTTTTCGCCTCTTTGCCGTCCGGCTCCAATTCCAGGTACTTCCGTAGCGCGTCGATGCTCTGCTCCAGGCTGACCTCGCGCTCGGAATCCGAACTGGTGGTTTCAGCGACCTTCTGCTCGGCAAGGGCGAGCTTCCAGTAGGCTTCGGCCCATCTGGGGTTCCAGAGGGTCGCCTCGCGGTATCTTCCGGCGGCGGCGACGTAGCTTTTCTTCTTCCAATAAAAATCGCCGACGCGCACTTCCTTCTCGGCTTGTATCGGGTTGAAGGCGTAGTCGGTTTCCTGGACGAGATCTTCGTCCTCTTCCGGGATCTCCCGATACTCCGGATCCTGCGCGAAAGCCACGCAGGCGGCCGGCGCCAAGGACAAAACAGCGAGCCACTTGCGGGTCATACCTCCAGTATAGCGAAGGGTTCAATCCCGGCCGCATGACACAATAAAATAAGCGATTTCCGATGACTTTGAAAGAAAAGGCCGCGCGGCTGCCTGCCGTCCCGGGCGTTTACCTCTATAAAGATGACGCCGACCGGGTTCTCTATGTCGGCAAGGCCAAGAGTCTCCGGAGTCGCGTGCGCAGCTACTTCAACGACGAACGCCTCGCCGATGTGAAGACCGGCACGCTTATCTCCGAGGCCAGGGAGATCGAATACATTCTGGTCGACAACGAGAAAGAGGCGCTGGCGCTCGAAAACAACCTGATCAAGCGGTGGAAGCCCCGTTTCAATGTCCTGCTCCGGGATGATAAAACCTATCCCTATATCAAGCTCACCAGGGAGAGGTTCCCGCGCGTATACGTTACCCGCCGCCTTCGCAAGGACGGCGCGACCTACTACGGCCCCTACTTCCCTGGCAACCTGGCCCACCGGCTGCGGCACTTCATCAACCGGTATTTCAAGGTACCGTCCTGCAAGGTGGATCTCGAACGCAACCACCCCCAGCCGTGCCTGCAATATCACATACACCGGTGTCTCGGCCCGTGCGTTGAAGGGCTCACCACGGAAGAAGAGCACGCCGCCGCGGTCAGGAATGTCCGCCTCTTTCTCGAAGGCCGCCATCGCGACCTCGTGAGCGATCTGCGCGGTCGAATGCAAGCCGCCGCGGACCAGATGCGGTACGAAGAAGCGGCTTCCCTGCGCGATCTGATCGCCACGGTAGAAGAGGTCGAACAGCGCCAGAAGATGGCGGCGGCCGAAGGCGATGACACCGACATCTTCGCTTACTACGCGGAAGCCCCGCTCGTGGCGGTCAACTTATTCCACTTGCGCAAAGGTCGTATCGTGGATCGCCGCGAATACTTCTGGGAAGACCTCGCGGAGTTCGAACCCCGGGATTTCTGCGCTTCCCTCCTGAAACAGGTCTACCTCAACCAGCGATACATCCCGCGCCACATACACGTGCCGGTCGAGTTCGAGGATCGTGATCTGCTGGCTGAAATGCTGGCCGAGAAAAGGGGCGGCAGCGTCGAGATCCACACCCCACAGCGCGGACAAAAGAAGGCGATGATGGCCCTGGTTGAAAGCAACGCGCAGCAAAGCTTCAACCAGCGCTTCCGCGTGCTGACGCCAACCTCGGAAACGATCCGCGAAGCCTTGCAAGACGCGCTTAATCTCGAGGAGGCTCCCCGCCGCATCGAGTGCTTCGATGTCTCCCATACCCAGGGCACGGACCAGGTCGCCAGCATGGTGGTGTGGGAAGACGGACGGATGAAGAAGTCCGATTATCGAAAGTTCATCATCAAAACCGTGGCCGGAAACGACGATTTCGCCTCGATGCGCGAGGTCGTCGCGAGGCGATACCGGCGGCTTCAAAACGAAGGTAGGGAAATGCCGGGGCTCGTGCTGATCGACGGGGGCATCGGTCAGTTGCACGCGGCCGCCGAGGCGCTCGAAGCCATCGGCATCATCAACCAGCCGCTGGCCGCTATCGCCAAGAAGGAAGAGATCATCTACGTCCATGGACAGGAGGCCGAGCCGGTCGTGCTCGACCGTTTTTCGCCGGTCCTGCACCTGGTTCAGACCGTCCGCGATGAGGCGCACCGCTTCGCGATCACCTTCCACAAGAAACGCCGGAGCTCTTCGCGGATCGGCTCGGAACTCGAGCAGATCCCCGGGGTCGGCGCCAAGACGGTCCAGAAGCTGCTCCGGAGGTTGGGTAGCGCCAGGCGGGTGCGGGAAGCCGGTGAAGAAGAGCTGTCAGCGGCGGTGGGGCCGGCAGCGGCCGCGCGAATACGGCGGTTCCTGGCGGGTCCGAATGCTGAAACACGTCTTCCCGACAACTCCAAGTAACGCGAAAGACAGAGCGTCCGGAACAGAATGCCATCGGAATGTTTCTTGACCGCACAAGTCGTTCAAGACGCGCATCTTAATTCCTTATTCCTCCTCTGCCTGGGGTGTACTATCATGGTGGTCTACCCGCGTGAAAACGGAATAGATGGGAGCGCTTTGAGAGGGCTTCCTAAGAGGAGGATCATCATGTGTTTTACCAGCCTGAAGGTGCCGTTGTTGTGCCTGATCCTGGCCAGTCTGGCTCTTGGTCAAGGGCTCAATACGGCGGCTTCGAAGGACGACTGGGAGGAGATTAACTTTGAATTCGATTCAGCCATCCTGGTCGACGGATTTCCGAGCCTGCTGCGTCTGGCAGAGTTGCTCGAACAGAACCCCGGCTACACGGTAGAGTTGACGGGTCACACGGATTATTTGGGTTCCAATCAATACAATGATGCCCTGGCCATGCAGCGGGCGAATGCTGTCAAGGAGTTCCTCGACAAGTACGGCGCCCGGCCGGGCCAGGTCAGCGTTTCCGGCGAGGGAGAGACCAGCCCGAGAGTGAACGCGCAAAGTGACGAAGCGCGATTCATGAATCGCCGCGTTGAGATGGTGGTGCGCGACGGGGACGGCAACATCGTTGGCGCAGGCGGCGTTGGCGAGGCGATCAATGCTTTGGCTGATCTCGCCAAGCAACAGGAGGAGTGCTGCAACGCCATCCTCAAGAAGCTCGACAAGCTCGACGAGATCCTCGCCGCATTGAAGGACCTGAAGGACGAAAACGCCGAGCTTCGCGACGAGATCGACAAGCTCAAGGCCGGACAGCAGGAAGTGGAGAAGCAGGTTGCTGAAGTGCCCAAGGAGCTTCCGCCGGCAGGCGTCACCCGCGACGAGTTCGAGGAAGCCCTCAATGAGCGCTTCAAGCACTTCTCGCTCCTCGGCGTCAACGTCGGTACCGACGGCGACGGCGAGGTGACGTGGACCGGCAAGGCCCGCTACTTCCGGCCGTTCAAGGAGAAGTTCGCGATTCAGGCCGAAGGCGAATTCATGGACTGGGATGAGCGCGCCGAAGGACAGTTCGACCTCGGTATCGTCGGCCGCCACAAGGCTGTGCAGGTGGGTATCTTCGGCAGCGTCAAGTCGGTCACCTTCTCCGACTACGACCAGCCGGCGACTCTGGCGCAAGCCTCCGTCATTGGCGACTACATCTTCAAATACGGCAAAGTTGGCGTCTACGGCGTCAAGGGCGTGCGAGAGCGCGACCTGATTCAATCCACCCGGCTCAGCCGCAACGTGCTGGAGAACACCTACGCCAGCACCATGGATCAGGCCGGCGGCGCGTGGACCGTGGCGCTTTGGAAGCGCAACTGGTTCGAGGGTAACTTCGGCTGGATCAACAGCCGCGTGACTGACGACAAGCCGGGCGGCACGTTCCGGCTGGTCTTCCCGTTCCACCAGAACTGGGCCTTCACGGCCGAGGGCGGCATCAACGAAACCCTGGTCGGTCCGGACACAACCGGCCGCTGGGCGCTCGGTCTCCGCTTCGGCAACTTCCTGGAACCCAAGCGCTTTTCCCAGGTTTCTCACCCGGTGCCGGCCCAGATTCCTCGCGTTCGGTATGAATTGCTGACCGAGCGGGTCCGGACGGGCAATGATGCTCCGGTCGCCCGTGCCGGCGCCGATCTGATTGGCATCCCGGCCGGCGAGGTAACCCTCGATGGTTCGGCAAGCTATGATCCGGACGGCGACGAGATCACCTTCCAGTGGGAGCAGATCTCCGGTCCATCCGTGGCTCTCAATGGCGCCGACACCGCTGTGGCGACCTTCCAGGCTGTCGACGGCCAGGTCTACGCCTTCCGTTTGACAGTCACAGACAATCCGGGCGACGGGCAGCCGAGCGCCTCGGACAACGACACGGTCAGCATCACCACCCGGGACGCTCCGGAGCTGACAATCGACTCCTTCGGGGCAACGCCGAGCCGCATCAATCGCGGCGAAAGCGCCATCCTGAACTGGCAGGTTTCGAACGCCGACACGGTCTCCATCGACAACGGCGTCGGCGAAGTTTCGAACCCGGCCAACGGCTCGGTCGAAGTCACGCCCGATGTCACGACCATCTACACGCTAACGGCGACCAACAGCTCCACCGGCGAACAGGTACAGGCAACCGCGGTTGTCTCTGTCGACGCACCGGAGCCCTCGTTCGTCCGCTGTGACGTGACCCCGCAGAACATCACCGAGGGTGAGTCCGCTACCCTCGCCTGGGAGGCCCTCAATGCTGACCAGGTGAGCCTCAGCGGCTTCGGCGACGTTGCTGCTGTCGGCACGCAGTCCGTTAGCCCGACAACCAACACTACCTACAACCTGACCGCCACTAACGCCAACGGTACAGTAAGCTGCGCCGTGACCGTTCAGGTGACCGAGGGTGAGGTGCCCACTATCGTCCGCTTCGGCGCCAACCCGCTGGAGATCCTCGAGGGCAACGCCTCGACTCTCGCCTGGCAGGTGGAAGGCGCTGACACGGTTGAGATCGACAACGGTATCGGTTCGGTCAACAAGAATGCCGGTACCCAGAATGTCTCACCGACCCAGACGACCAATTACCAACTGACGGCGACCAACGCCTTCGGCTCGGTCGAGGCCGCGGTAACCGTCAACGTGGTTCCGCTCCCTCAGATCCTGACCTTCGAAGCCACGCCAAACCGGCTCGAGAATCCTGGCGACACGTTCATCTTGAGTTGGGGCACGCTGAACGCTGACGAGATCATCATCAGTGACCTTGGCGTGCGTGAGTCCAGCGGCTCGGTTCCATTGCGTGTCTTCGAAACGAC
>CAYLSS010000129.1:0-370 GCA_964385765.1 uncultured Solibacteraceae bacterium | reverse complement strand
AGCTTCCAGATCATCGTTCGGAACACTCGGTTCCCCATCGCATCCGAGAGAACGGCGACCGTCACGGTAACGGTTCCCGAAACCGCGCCCACCGGCAACCCGCCGGTGGCGAATGCCGGGACCGATATCACGACCGCCATCCGTACCATCACTTTGGACGGCACGGGTTCGTCCGATCCGGACGGCGGCCAACTGCGGTTCGCCCACGTCGGCGGGCCGCGCGTCCCAGTAGCGGTACGGCTCGCTGTGCGTCACGTCGCGCAGCGTCGAGAACAGGTAGGGGATGCCGACGATCGTCGCCAGCACGATCACGAACAGCGCCGCGCTCCACACCCGGCGCGATATCGGCTGCCGTGTCAGCAGCAAATGC
>CAYLSS010000128.1:0-8080 GCA_964385765.1 uncultured Solibacteraceae bacterium | reverse complement strand
ATACTAGAGGGGAGCGTTCCCGGATCGGGGCCGGTTGTGTTTTGACGCGGGTCAAGGCCCTGTGCGCATCTTACAATCCCGTGACTCTCCGCCGAAACGAATGATATGCTTGATCGCGAAGAGCCATGTCGGCGAATCTCAGCCCCGAATATCTGGCGGCCGAGCAAGAGTTTAAGGACGCTCAGACTCATGAGCAGAAGCTGGCCGCCCTCGAGAGAATGCTCTCCACCGTTCCCAAACATAAGGGGACGGAAAAGCTCCAGGCCGACATCAAACGCCGCCTTGCCCGGATGCGCAAGGAGTCCCAGAAGAAAAGCGGTCCGCGCCAGCGCCCCTTCTGGCTGGTCAAGCGCGAAGGCGCCGGGCAGGTGGTTCTGATCGGGCCCCCAAACTCTGGTAAGTCGCGGCTTGTCGCCGCGGTGACACATGCCCATCCCGAGATTGCAGGTTATCCGTTTACGACGCGCGTTCCCGCGCCCGGGATGATGACGGTGCAGAACGTGCAAATCCAGTTAGTCGATTTGCCCCCTATCTCATCGGATTTCGTGGAGAACTGGATGCCCCAGGTCATTCGTACCGCCGATCTCGGTGTGCTGGTTGTGGACCCGCGCGTCGTGGGCGTCCTGGAAGAGCTCGAGTTCATCGTCGCCTACCTGCAGGATCACCGGCTCACTGTCCCGCGACTGCTGGTCGCCCAAAAGGCGGATGTCGCCGGCGCCGAAGCAGACCTGCAAGCGATGGCTGAACTCTACGGCGACCGCTTTGAGTATCTCCCAGTTTCGGCCGACACCGGCCGGAATCTCGATGTCTTCGGGCAGCGGTTGTATGACGCCCTTGGAATCGTCAGATTCTATTCGAAGCCGCCGGGCAAACCGGCCGATTTCTCTAAGCCGTATGTTGTTCGCCGGGGCGACACCGTTGTCGACGCCGCCCGCGCCGTCCACAAGGATTTCGCCGAACGCATGAAGTTCACTCGCCTCTACCATCGTGACGAGGAGCAATCCGGTCTCAAGGTTGAGCGAACCCACGTGGTTGAGGATGAAGACATCTTCGAGTTTCATATCTAGTAGGCGGCGGGAGGCGGCGGTTGTCGAACGCCGCCATCCAGGATCAAGATCGCGACCGAGGGCTGCTCATGAGTGAGACTGGGGAAATGGGGATGTGCTTGATGTGCTTGTTCGGAAGAGTCCGGATATTTCTGACGCTTGGTCTCATGATTCTTGGGGGTCCGGCTCTCGGCGAGGACCTTGTCGATTCCTACGTCAAGCGGGAGATGGAACTCAACTCGCTTCCCGGAGTCGCAATCGCGGTTGTCCGCGACGGCCGGCCGGATCTCGTTCGCGCCTATGGCCTCGCCAATGCGCAGACGGGCGAGCCTCTCCGTACGGGCACCTTGATCGAACTCGCCTCGGTAAGCAAAACATTCACGGGACTGGCCTTGCTGAAGCTGATCGCCTTGGAGATGATCAATCAGAATGACCTGGTGGTGGACCACCTGGCGGAGTTGAAGGACGCACCGGACGCTCGTTGGCGCCAGTTGCGCATCCAGCATCTGGTGCGGCAACGAAGCGGCCTCAGGCGCGAGCATGATTTCCGGATCCCCTGCTGCGGCAAGCCCGGCGACGGAGACTTGCGACTTGCTGTCGAAAAGCTCAAGTATGTGAACCTGACAAACCGGCCCGGCCGTACCTACCGCTATGCGAATAGCAACTACGTGTTGCTGGCGGCCATCATCCAGCGGGTCAGTGGTCTCCCTTTTCCCGTATACCTAGACGAACAAGTGCTCCAGCCGCTGGGGCTCGACCGAACCACCGTCGAACTCGAAGAAGCCAGGCGGCATGAAATGGCGATGTTGCACGAGTGGCGGTGGGGAAGGGTGAGAGCAAGCCCATCTACGTTCCTGGGCTGGTATGGCTCCTCCCGCGTCAAGTCTGCAGGGACGGATATGCGCTTATATCTGAAGGCGCTCCTTGCTCGGGACATCCTGGAAATCAGGGATTGGCGCAGCTACTTGCAGAACCGCTACGATTTCGGTTGGCGCGTGGACTGGGCGGCTGACTGGCTCGATCGGGAGCTTGTGCTGGAGCATGGCGGGAACCTCTGGGGCGTGAATACTGCAATCGCTTTGGCGCCGGGTAAACGGGCAGGTGTGGCTGTATTGATCAATCTCGGCACAAAGCGTGCCCGACCGATGGCGCGTTCGCTGTTGAGATACGCCTCAGGAGGCCAGTTAACGGCCGCCGCCAGCGTCCCGCTCTATGAGATTCCGGATGTGTGGGCCACCGGATTCGTGGCGTCCGCCGGCGCGGTCTGCGCCGCTAGTGTCTGGTATTTCATGAAACTGCGGCGGCGGCGTTTCGAAGGGCGGCGCCGCTCGGCGACCTCTGCGATGCGCTGGGGGCGCGCACTGCTCATGGGCGGACTGGCCGGCTATCTGCCCTATGCACTGTACACCGGCGAGGGCCCGCCGCTGGTCGCGATGCCGGCTTCGATCCAGGTAGCTCTGCCTCCGCTGGTGTGGTCGGTGAGTGCTCTGTTGGTGCTGGTCGGAGTCGGCGGTCTTCTGAGCGGGGATGGAAGTGGACGTTGAGGAGAGTGAATTAGAGCTCGTACCGTGCCCCGGATGCAACCCCTTCCTGGCCGTCGGCGTCTTGACGGCGAACGCTGCAAGGAGATCGAATAGGTGGAGGAGCGGAAGTGGCGCCCTCGATAGTCTCTCGAAAATCGGATAAGAAAGGATCAGACGATGCGCAATCACAGCAGCCGCAGAGATTTCATCCGGAGGACCTCCGCAGTGTCGGCGCTTGCAACGGCCGGGGTTGTCCGGACCGCCTTGTCCCAGGGGCAGACCGCCGGCGCGAACGACGTGATTCAGTTGGGCGTCATCGGGCTCGGCGGTAATGGCCGGGGGCATCTCCGGGCGCTCGATTCCCTCGCGAATCAGGCGCGTGTCGTCGCCGTATGCGATATCTACAAACCTCGCCTCGAACAGGGGGTCGAGATGACCGGCGCGAAGGGCTACCACAACTACGAGGATCTGCTGGCGGACCCGAATATCGACGCTGTCATCATCTCGACTCCCGACCACTGGCATGCTCAGATGGCCATCGACGCGATGCGCGCCGGGAAAGACGTGGACGTCGAGAAGCCGATGGCGCGTACCATCGAGGAGGCCCGCCGCATGGTCGAAGTGGCGAAGGAGACCGGCCGCATTCTCGCTGTCGACAGCGAGCACACCGCGCATGGCATCTGGAAGCCCGCCAAGGCCGCGGTCGACGGCGGCGTGCTCGGAAAGCTGCTATGGAGCCAGACCAGCCGCAGCCGGAACTCGCTGGAGCCTCCGTGGAACTACACGCTGGAAGAAAAGGCGACACCGGAGAACATTGATTGGGAACGCTGGCTCGGGCCGACAGAGAAGATCCCGTTCGATCGCGAGCGCTTCTTTCGCTGGCGCAAGTATTTCGAGTACGGCGGTGGTATCGCGACTGACCTGTACGTCCATCATCTGACCCCGCTGGTGAAGGTAACGGGCGCCGGATTTCCAGCCCGCGCGGTAGGCGCCGGCGGCAACTGGTTTTACAGCCAGGAGACGATCGAAGTTCCGGACACATTCGTCATGGCGCTCGATTACCCGAGCAAACAGACCATCGTCGTGGGTGGCTCGCTGGCGAACTCCGTGGAGATGCCCATCGTTGTCCGTGGCCATGAAGCCAACGTTCTGTTCTTCGGTCCCGACCAGCGGCGGCCGGCCTACCTCCACATTCAGCCGGAAGGAGCCTTCGCTGAGAAGGTGCGGGCGAAGATCGAGCGGCTCGGTCTCGAGGGCGAATGGGTCCGGGTCGGCTCCGGGCGGTCAAACTTCGCTCGCCTCCCGAGAGCGCAACAAGAGCAGATGATCGCCAACGCGATGGGCGATCCCAGTGTGAAGGCCGAATGGGACGCGGCGGTGAAAAGGAACCCCTCCCTGGCCGCCTCACCCGAGCAGCGCCGCCGCTTTTTCGAGCGATTCTTCAGCCGGCAAGCGCGGGAGTCCGGCCCCGAAGTATTTCGAATCGATTCGCCTCCATCCGAGAGTTTCCACGAGAACTTTTTGCGGTGCATCCGAACGCGCGAGAAACCAGTGCTGGATGGCGAGCTAGGCTACATGGTTCAGGTCGCGGTAAATATGTCCGTCGAGTCGTACCGCGAAAACAAAGTAGTCTTTTTTGACCCGAAGAGCGGGAAGATGGTGGACGAACCGGTATAGACCGGCGCACCTCTGTCGCAGGTTCATGTTGCGTCGAACCGCGCCGGCTACTCGATGTAGGTGTATTCCTCTTCGAGGCCGAGCTGCTCGATTGCCTCGGCGCTGGGTTCGGGAGTTTTGTCTTTAGTGGCGAAGTACTCGGCGCCCACCCACTTCATCTCTCCACCGACTTCCCGAGGGTCGCCAGTCTTGCTGAGATAGGCGTCCAGGCGCTCGGCGAGCGAGGTTTTCGTTTCCTGATAGCCTGGATCGTCCGCCACGTTATTCATCTGGTAAGGATCTCTGGCAAGGTCGTAGAGCTCTTCCCTAGGGCGCTTCGAAAACGCGAGTTCGAAAAGTGGCTCAACGGACTCATCGTGGCGGTGCGTCAGCATGTACATCTTTGTCGGACAAGGGTACTGGAGCATGTGCGCGTCGACGTCGCCGTAAAGCGGCGGGTCGCCGGCGGGCCAGCGTTCGGGAGCATAGTTCCGAATGTAGAGGAACTCCTCCGTCCGGAAAGCGCGGGACGGATACCCCAGCCCGCCCTGACGGACGAAGGCGTGCCGCTCCCGTGCGGTGACGATCCAGTCGCGTTCCGGATCCACCATTCCGGACTCGCCCGAGTTCAGGATCTGGACGAGACTCCTGGCGGTCATGTCGGCCGGGATCGGGAGCCCTGCGAGTTCGAGAATCGTGGGGGCGAAGTCGGAAAGACTGACAAAGTCCTCGACCACGCGGCCGCCCGGAAAACGTTCGGGCATGGAGATGATCAGCGGGATCCGCGTGCCGAAGTCATAGAGGTTGGCCAGCCCGCGGGGCATCTGCCATCCGTTATCACTGCAGATGATAAGGATCGTGTCGTCCACCTCACCCATTTCGTTGAGCAGTTGCAGGAAGGCGGCGACGTCGTCGTCGAAGCCCTGGATCTCCGCGTAGTAGTCCGTGATATCGCGGCGCACGTCAGGATGATCCGGCAGATATGGCGGAACAACCACGTCATCCGGGTCGATGCCGGCCTTCTCCCCGCCGTCTTTCCGAAAAGGACGGTGAGGATCCCGTGAGCTGAACCAGTAGAGGAAAGGCTGCCCGCGCTCACGCTCATTATAGAATTCCTCAAAGGAATTGAAGTCGACGCCAGCCGGATTGCGGTTCCATCCGCCGGCTTCGTAATTGCCCGGCCCCCAGCCTTTGGCTTCATAGCCCACCAGGTAGCCGGCTTCTTCCAGCAGGTCCGTGTAGACGGTGAACTTGGCCGGCAATGTGCCCCACAGATTGGCGCCCTCCTCGAGCCGCCAGATCTCCTGGCCGGTGAGCATCGATGCCCGGGCGGGAGTGCACGATGGCGCTGGGCAGAAAGCATTCGCGAAACGGATTCCCTCCTCGGCTATCCGGTCAATGGTCGGTGTCTCCAGAACAGGATCGCCATAGCAGCCCAAGTGATCCCAGGAGTGGTTGTCTGACATGAGGATCAAGAAATTCGGCCGCCTCAGTTCTACATCCTTCTGCTGACAACCTGAAAGCACGAGAAGGGCTGCTATTCCGAACAGCACGGGCAGCCGAGCCGTTGAAAGATCGATCTCGCGAACCTTCATTGAGGGCATTTTATACGATCGCTCCGCCGGCCGTCGGCCGGGCACACAGTGAGAGTGGATTTCCAACCTCCTGCCAGCTCTGCGGGCTATTCACCATGGCGATCCTCCTGGCGAAATCCTTGGTGTATTTCGAGTAGTTTGTTAAAGTAGATAAAAGGGTCAAGAACTCATGAATAGCTCCAGTTCGACTCGGATGGGCCTTTTGTTTGATGTGACTCGCTGCATCGGCTGCAAGTCCTGCATGCAGGGCTGCCGTTACGCGAATGATCTGCCGATACCCGACGCTGAAGCGCCGCCGCCAGCGGAACTCGACTCCGACAACTTCACCGTCGTCTTGCCGATCGAGCGCGCCGAAGGGGAGACGGCCCACTATCGGCGTCTATGCATGCACTGCGAGTCGCCGGCCTGCGTTTCGGCATGTCCGGTGAGAGCGCTGGTGAAGCAGGAAAATGGTGCCGTCACCTATCGTCGCGACAACTGTATCGGATGCCGCTACTGCTTTGTGGCCTGCCCGTTTCATGTGCCGACCTATACCTGGGACCGTGCCGTGCCTCTCGTTCGCAAATGCTTTCTCTGCGCGCATCGTCTCAAAGAAGGGCAGGAACCCGGCTGCTCCGCCGCTTGCCCGACCGGGGCGACGATGTTCGGTCCGCGGGATGTTTTGCTCCAACTGGCGCGAGAACAGATTACCGCTCACCCGGACCGCTACGTGGACCACATACTCGGCGAGCACGAGGCCGGCGGTACCGACGTGCTCATGATCTCCTCGATCCCGTTCGAGGAGCTGGGGCTCTGGACCGGGGTTCCGGAAAAGCCGCTACCGGAGCTGACCTGGATGGTGCAGGAAAAGATCCCATATGTGATTGGCACCGGCAGCTTGCTGCTCGGCGGACTATATTGGGTGATCAACCGCCGCATGCGGATCGAGCGCGAGGGCGATCCGGATTCTCCCCATGGCGAGGTGCAGTCATGACAACGTTGGCCGCCGTCCGGCGTTTGACTCCATCCACGGCCGCGCTCGGCATAGTCCTGATGGGCGGCATCGTGCTGACCATCTGGCGGTTCGCCCTGGGCCTCGGTGCGGTGACGAATCTCTCCGACAACACCCCCTGGGGTCTGTGGGTGGGATTTGACGTGATCAGCGGCGTCGCCCTGGCCTCGGGCGGATTCACCATGGCATTTCTGGCCCATATCTCCGGGGACCGGCAGCTCCGGCCGCTGGCCCGGCCGGCGATCCTCACGGCGCTCATCGGATACCTCCTGGTCATTGTGGGTCTCGTTTACGACCTCGGCATGCCGTGGCACATGCTCAACGTTATCTTCCACGCGAACTATCACTCCGTGATGTTCGAGGTGGCATGGTGCGTGATGCTGTACACCACCGTTCTGTTTCTCGAGTTCCTTCCGGTGGTATTTGAGCGATTCCGGGCCGAGACTTTCCAGCGTTGGTTGCACGCGGCCGCGATTCCCCTCTATGTGCTCGGCATCGTGCTGTCGATCCTGCACCAGTCTTCGCTTGGCAGTCTGTATCTCATCGCCCCGAAGAAGTTGCATCCTCTCTGGTATACCGAGATGCTGCCGCTGATGTTCCTTTTGTCGGCCGCGGTGATCGGCATGTCGATGGCCATCGTGGAAGCATATCTTAGCTCCCGCTTCCTCGGTCACAAAATGCCGCTGGATGCCTTGGCGCGTCTGGGGCAGTACCTGCTCTTCACTAACCTGCTGTACCTCGCTTTCCGCGTACAGGATCTGACCTACCGGGGCGCGTGGGGGCAAGTGTTGACAGGGAGCTATGAATCGGCATTTTTCGTGATCGAGAATGCGCTGTTTCTCGCCCCGCTGATTATCCTGTTGCATCGGCGGTGGCGGCGGCGGCCAAAGCTGCTGGTTCCGGCGGGTTTCCTGCTGGTCTTCGCCGGCATTATGCACCGGCTGGACGTGACGTTTGTTGGAATGCGGCGCGCCACCGGCTCAACCTATTTTCCGACGTGGCAAGAGGTGTGGGTCAGCCTTTTCCTGATTCTCTGCGGCGCACTCGTATTTGCCACGGCAGCGCGCTACTTGCCTGTCTTCGATGAAGGAGAGCGAACGTGAGACTGCTGGTGTTTTTCTTAACAATCGTCTTATTGACCATCGCAGGCTTGCCGGTCAGCGGCCAGGAGCAGCGCGCTCCGGATGCCGGTTCCAGCCCGCCCGATACGGTGAATATTTTCCGCCCCAGTCCTCGACAAGTACCTTGTGTTCGGACAACTGCTGCCTG
>CAYLSS010000127.1:0-8093 GCA_964385765.1 uncultured Solibacteraceae bacterium | reverse complement strand
GTCCTCATCCTTGACCCGGGCAACCAGGCCGCCGCCTCCGGACTTCAGGCGGCGCACCAGGAAATCAGCCAGGCACAGGCGGAGGAGGCCCAGCGCGTCGCCGAACAGGTCCAGCAGGCCGAAGAAGAGCGCCAGCAGCTCGCTCTGTCGCAGGTGGCCGTCGAGCAGGCCCGCGGCGCCTGGCTGCGCGGCGACATTCCCGCCGCTGAAAAGTACATCGCCGAGGCTAAGGAGTTCAACCCCGACGATCCGGAGATCGCCCGCATCGATCCGCTCATTCAGGCCGAGGTCCGCAAACGCTGGGCGATTCTCATCGGCGCCGGCGTCGTCGCGCTCCTCGTTGTCGGCGGGCTGGTCCTATGGTTTGTCCGCGGCCGGGGCAAGAAAACGCCGTACTTAGTGGTTGTTGACGGCGAGGAAAAAGGCAAGCGCTTCGAGTTCACCGGCGACAAGGCTCACATAGGCGCGGTCGAGGAGCATCGCGGCGACCGCAATGAAATCACCATTCGTGACTTACACAACCAGATCTCGCGATTCCACTGCGAGATCCATTCCATAGACGGCAAATACTTCCTGATCGATTGCCGGAGCACGAATGGAACATACCTTGGCTCGAAGCGTCTCGAGCCCGGCCAAGCTGTCCGGATCAAGGCAGGGTCGCGCATCGGACTGGCCAAGGTCTGCACGCTGATGCTGCAGTTCGAGAAGAAGGGTACGAAACTAAAGCTGCCGGGCGGGATCGTGCCCCCGCCCCCTCGTCCGAGCGTGCCGCGTCCCAACCTCCCGCGGCCGCGGGCGCCGCGGATCTGACTCTAGAACTTAGAAAGGTGCGGGCGAACTGACGAACTATCATTCGCCCGTCGCGGTCGGAATCGACCACGTCCCGGTTCCGCTATCAAGTGTACCGCCTAGTTTTTCGTAGACCGGTTCCAGGGGCTCCCGCGACGCGATGAACACACCCCCATCTTCGACACTCTCGCGGATGTACACGGTGGCTCCGCAACTCCACTGTTCGATCTGCCCGGCGGTCCCGCCTTTGAACGTCGCCCCCGAGAACAGTGGCAGATAGAACGGGAATGATCGGAATGCGGGATCCTCGATGGCCGGCAGCAGAGTCGCCTGCCCGTTTGCCAGAAGCTGATCCTCGGCGAGGGGGCTCAGGATCTCGAGCACGGTCCCGCGACCCAGCATGATCTCACGGGCCTCCTCCTTGTGCTGTTCCTTGCCCGCCAGGCGAAACAGTTGGAAGATCAGCACCGGGCGGTCGTAGCCGGGAGGATACGAGTAGAAGGTGGCTTTTGTGAACTGCCTCGGCGGATCCCTGTCCGGCCAAATCCCCAGGCCCATCTCGGGAAGCCACCGCGCACCATGCTCCATCAGAACATCGGACCCGCCGTCGACGTGAAGTTGCTGTACCTGGAGCAAGAGGCACTGCTGAAGGGTGAACTGCGCTCTTGCTTCCACTGACAACTGGCGCCAGAAGGCCGCCATGGCGGATCGGTCGCTCTTGGCCAGCGGGAACCTCGCTTTGCAGAGAAAACAATTCCAGGGCGGGGGGGCCTCGATGCTCTCGAGTACGAGCTGCCGGCTTGACGTTGACATAACTTGTCGATTCCCCCTCCGGCTCAGACGGCGGGATAGGTGAGCCCTTCCTCGCTCATTGTTCGGACGATCTCAATGATGGTATCCGTCAAATCTTCCTTGCTCGCCAGCAGGATTCCGCGATCCTCCGGACTCTCGTTGACATAGACGTCGCACAGATCGAACCATTGGGCGACAGTATCATCGGACTCCTTGAAGAAGTGGCTGCTCCTCAGGTGTGGAACGATGAAGACAATGCCCGGCCACTGAGGCTCGTCCTCGAGGCCTTCGCCGAACATCTTCTTGCTCTTGGCGAGAAATTCGTCCTGGAGGGAGAAGCCGGCGGCGACCATAGCCTGAACTTTCTTCTTTTCAACAGAGGGGTTTAACTCGTAGAATAAGTCGGGAACTTCCATTTCGTCGGGGGGGACGGTTTTGGGGTCCGGCTTCATGAACAACATGGTCATGCCGCCTAGACCGAGATAGTGCTCTCGCTGTTCCTGCGGATACTTTATGAGCATCCAGTACGTGTAGTCGGGAGTCATCTCCCTGAGAGTCGGTCGCGGTTTTTTGCCCGCAATGATCGCCTCGGTATCCCGCTCCAACTCGGCCATATCAGGAGGCATCTTGATCGGTTCGCCGGGTGACCGGGAAAGGCCAAGCAAGGGTCCGTAGTTCAAGGCGTCCTTCTGGAATTGTCTGGAGTTTTCCATGGCCGTGTGGATGCTAACGAACAGTTCCAGCCTCAGCGTTCCGTCGATAGTTAGTTTGTCGCTGATGCGCTCAAAGAACGCGAGTAGCCAGTCGCGCTGCGCACCCTTGGCCGGGAACTGGCTCACTGGCAGCCAATACAGCGAGCAGCGTTCTAGGTTCTCCGCATGGCGCCAAGGTAGTAGGTCGCGAGCCCGATCAACGGGCGTGAGGCGGCCGGCTTTCGGGGCCTTCGGATCTCCCTGGATATCGTCCATCGTTTCAGTCCGTCAAACGGCGATCGAATTCGCCGCGAATTTGGCCAGTGCGACTTTCAGGGCAATGGCAGGCTGAATTGCTGCTACCTCGGGTTCTACTGCTTCGGCCTTGGCCTTCATTGCTTCCAGCCTCGATTTAATAGCACCACTAACCAGGTACAGTGGCTGGAACGCTATGCCCAACCCTTTCACTTCCAGCGCAAATCCCGTCGCTTCGGTCTTGGCGCCCGTCGCGCCGCACGATCCCGCGGAAACTGTTGCCGGTCCACAGCCGGTCAGTTCGAACTTGCTTGCGGTGGTGGTCCAGAAGGAGGTTGGTTCCATGATGGTTCGCGGGGCGGAGTGCGCCTCGGTCAACGGACCGACAAAGGTACGGGTGACAGCGCCGACATTGGTCGTCGTTTCGGCGCCGACCCGCGTCAGGGTCAGGGTCCCGATGTGGTTCACCGTCTTGCTGCCCATCAGCGTGCGCTTCTCCGAGCCGGTGATCGCCTCGTCCACGTTGCCCATCTGGGTGATGGTCGTGTTTCCCATGTGATTGATGGTGACGTTGCCGTTGCGATCGAACGTATGATTGCCCCGGATGACATAATGCCGGTTTCCGGTGATCAGGCTGATGTCGCTGCCGCTCGTGCCGCTGACTGCTGAATCGGAATCGGGAGAGTTCCAGTCGAGGTCCCCGTTCCCTTCGCCATCCGGCGCGAAGGCCTCTTGCCGCATGACCAGCATGCAGCGGTCCTGTGATTCACGCGTAATCTGGCGGGCCTGCCGCCGTGCCTCGGCGATTCGTTCTTCTCTTGTCGGTCCTGGCATGATTGGTTCTCCTTCTAACCGGTTTCTTTGGAAAAGTACTTACTGCGCATGTGAATGCGGCCCTTGGGCGCATCCAGCACGATGTCGCCGTCTTTCTGCAACAGGTAGATCATCGGGCGGTTGGTTTTCTCATTCTTTCTCTGCATATAGAAAGTCAATCCGCCCGGCACCACCATGGTCAGCATCTCGTCGCCATCCTCGTCGCCGAACTGCATCCCGACGCCGCTCTTGGTGAAGATGCGCTTGACGTTGTTCGCGGCCAGGTCGGCGTTGGTGGCGCCTCCGTGCTCCTGCTCGGTCGTGTCGCGGATACCCTCCCGCGGCGGCTGGTTGACGCCGTTGAACAGGCAGCCCAGAATGTAAGGCCGCTCGGGATCTCCGAGCTCGAATGCGACCAGCACCTCATCGCCGACCTCCGGTCGAAAGACGAAGCCCCGCCCAGGTCCGGCGTGCGGCGCCACCATGCGGGCCCAAGCGGTATCGTCTCCGTCGTCCCAGTAGTACTGAACCTTGATCCGGCCCAGCGAGCGAGGGTCGTTGTGGTCGATCACCAGCGCCGGCACGACACCCGCCACCTTGGGTACTTTTGGAGCCACCGGATTGAAGTAGGTCCGCCACGGCGTGCACTCGAAATCATTGTGATAGCCGCGCTGGTTCCAGAAGTGCACCACCCTGGTCAGGCCATAGACGCCGGCGGCGGGAACGAATCCCTCGATTTTGCGTTTTCCGCCAGGCTTCAGCGCCGGGAACCGGCTGCTCCCTTTCCCGAGCAGCTTGCCCCCGATTGCCCGGACGCTTTCCTTCTCGAGCAGTTGCTGGTATTCGTCCGGGGAGGGAGCGCGGCTCTCCGCGTAGAGGGACCCGGCGGTCAGATTGAGGGGCGATTCGGCTTTGACTGCGTCAGACATCTCCCGGGACCCGTCGAAGAACGACGCCTCACGTCGCTGGTCGATCATCAACTCCGCCTCGGCCGTCCGGACGTTGTAGTAAGCGCCGCTGAACGCCGGCTGGCCCAGCTTCCCGCGGATCGAGAATTTCGTCAGCCCGTCTTCTCGCCGCCACTCCAGGATCGTCTCGTTCTGGAACGCACCGCAGATCTCGATCCCATTCTCCGTCGGACGCGTCCAGGCCCAGTTGTCATCGGCGAGACGATTGAGGAAGGCGAAGTCCGACTCTCCCCACTGCACGTAGTTCATCGGGCGGGCCGGATCCCATCCATGCTGCTCGATATCCGTGATCGCGACTTCAAGGCCGTCGTCGCTCACCACCTCATTGGCGATCTCTTCCATGGACTTTTTCCGGAAATAGGCGTGGCGCGTCGACTGATCGAGCCGATAGGTCCGGCTGGCTCCTTGAAAACGAGCTGTGTAACAGCCGTAGACCTCGTATTCCATCTCCGCCTCGAGAACGAAGCCCTGAAAAAGGATATGCTCCTGCCCCATCTGATCAACGGCGATCACCTGCATATCTTTTCCGAGATAATCTTCGATCGGGAACCGTTCGTCGTCGGTCTGCCGGAGCAAAACCTGCGCCCACCAATGGGTATTTAGCTCCTGATTCACTTCCACTTCGTGAAGTACGACCTCGGCGCCCAACTCCGTGTGTTGCTTGCCATCGATCAGCACCCTCACAAAGCTCGGCATGGCGCCGGACGCAGCTCCTCCACTTGCCGCCATGGATGTCGATTCCTCCCTCCGCTGAGCTGCCGGGCGGTCTCTCGGCGACCCGGTCGCTATCGGGCTCCCCGAGCGCCTGGCGGCCACCAGGATACTGCAATTCGAAGCGAAAGGAAACCCGGTAGATCCGGTCCGGCGGCCGGGATGCCGAAGTGCTGCTCAATCCAGCGCGGCTGCACCTAGCGGCGCCGAAGCGTGACGTCATCCAGCCAGACAATGCCGCCGATTTTGCTCTCGATTCGAAATGATTCGTCACGACAGACCACGACTCGAAGCAAGGTTTCCGGCTCGGATACGGTGAATTTCGATTCGCTAAAATGCCAATCCTGTGTGCCGCGCAATTGGGGCGTTCTGCCCAGAACGCGGCGCGGCGGACGTGCCTCCCGCACGGCCAGATAGACTCCCTGGTCCGTGGTGACGTTCTCCGCTCTGGCACGGGCGCTCAGGACATATTTGCCGGCTTCCAGGTAGACGAATTGCTGAAAATGGCTGAATCTCAGGTTTCGATCGCCGGCGAATTCGAGTCGCAATGTCCACTCTTCTCCGCCCGGGGCGGCACGTTCCCGGCTCGCGGTCACTCCGGGGACCTTGAAATCATTCCAGTCGAAGGCCACGCCGCTGAATTTCCGCTTGAAGCCGCCGTTGTAGACGTACGTGGCCTCGCGATAGCCCTCGGAATTGTCAGACAAATAGCCGAGCCAGACGTCCAGGGCGCGCCTATCGCACTGAAGACTAAGCAGAAGGTCTACATAGGAGGCACAAAGCTGATCGGCTACGTATCCTCGCTCGGTCAGAGCTGCCCAGACAATCGCGGCGGCGGCAGGATCGCGGTCCCGGAGGATCTCATCGAAGTAAGATGCAAAGGCTTCAGGAGTATCGGGCAGGCCCAAAGTGATTATGTCCTGGGGTAATAACCCCATTCGTTCGTAGGTGCTAATAATCACGCCGCCATAGGCCGGCGACAGCGCGAGTAGCTGCGCGCCGCGGGCCAGCGCCGAAGCGGTGTTGCTCTGGCGGAAATCGAGATTCAATGCCCGGAACAGGATCGGCGCCAGCCGTGGACCGAGTTCCAGCGCCCTGTTCATGCATCTCCGCGCTTTATCGGCTTGATTCTCTTCTTGATAAAGCTCAGCCATGTCGGCCCAGCGCGACGGTGTGACCGGATCCTGCTGGAGAGCCAATTCCGCATGCCGGAGTCGCTCCTCAAGGGGAGCGCCGGCGCCGATACTTGAATCGGCGCGGTACAGATATCTAAGTGCGTTCGTTGAACTTAGCCAATAAATCCCGCTATTCTGCACGAGGAATGTCGTGATAGCAAGGAGTCCAACAGAGGCGGACAAGATCGCCTTAAGCACCGCTGTCATCACCCCTACAAGAACATGTTTCGAGGGCAATGTAAATGCGAAAGAAACGAAATGCTACCATCCACCACCGAAATACGCTATTAAGTGTTGACAGACGTCATACAAACTGCTAAAAGAGAAGTCCAGCATCCTAATTCGGACCTCCGTATCCTCCGTTAGGACGAAAGGGAGATTGGGACCGAAAGGGCGGAAGCTTGTCCAGACCGAAATAGCGACCGCCGTGGCATCCGGATTTGGCGAGGAGTCAACTGATCAATGATGACTAGCGACGATGTTCAGGATGGCGGCGGGAGGATGCTTCCCCGAACGCACGAGGCTCCCGAGGTGCCAGTAGGGCGGGCTGAGGATGTGAATCCGTGGTACGCGATTCGGGTCCGCTCCAACTTTGAACGATCGGTTTCGAATTCCTTAAAAAATAAGGGGTTTTCGGAATTCGCCCCCCATTATCGTGCCCGGCGCCGCTGGTCGGACCGCACGAGGATCGTTGAGTTTCCTCTCTTTCCTGGATACGTGTTCTGCCGCTTTGATCCGAAGCGGCGACTTCCGATTCTGCAGACGCCGGGGGTGGTTTGCGTGGTCAGTTTCGGGTTGGAATTCATCTCCGTCGACGAGCGGGAGATCGAGGCCGTGCAGCGGGTCATTAGTTGCGACGGCGAAGTACGCCCGTGGCCTTATCTTAGGGTTGGACAGAAGGTCCGGGTGAGGGGCGGGTCTCTGGATGGTGTGGAAGGTCTGCTTCTGGACCTGAAGAACCGCCAGCGCCTGGTGGTCTCAATCACGATCCTGCAGCGGTCGGTCGCGACCGAGATCGACCGGGACAGCGTGGAACCGATCTACTAGCAGCAAAACCCACCTTTCCTAAAGGTTCTATAAGTACCAATAGTCCTAGTCAGCTCTATCAGGGAAGCAGGTTAGTTGTGTCTTTGAATAACCGTATGGATCGTATGGTTAGTTTCCGACTGCCCGAGGAAGAGTATCAAGAACTCCGGCGCATGTGCGAAGCGGCCCAGTCGCGGTCGATCTCGGACATGGCCCGTGCGGCGATTCAGCACTGGCTTCAGCATGGAACAGCACTTTCGGCGGAAACACTTCAGGATAAGGTGCTGCAGTTGGAGCAGCGGGTCGCTGAACTGTCGGCCGAATTGCACCGGATGAGTCCTCGTGTGGCGCAGCACTAAGGAAGCCGGCCGTCGCGTGGGCCTCCGGTGTGGACAGACGGCAGTGGAACGAATTATGAACAGGTTTTTTGGTTCGATCGTAGTTTTGGCCGTGGCGGTCCTGCCGCTGGCCGCGCAGGAGATCATCGAGCCGGTGGCGGCGCCGCCCGATCCCGACAATCCCCCCCCGGTGGTTCGGGCGCCGTCGGCGCCGCGGCTGATCGACCGGGCCAATCCGTCGCCGGTCTATACGCTGGGGCCGGATGACCAGATCGTGGTCCGGGCCCTGGATGTCGAGGAGTTCCCCGACGAGCCGGTTCGGGTGGACGCGGCGGGCTACATCAGCCTGCCCCTGGTGGATCGGCTCAAGGTGGACGGGATGACGATCCAGCAGGTGGAGGGTGAGATCGAGGTGCGGCTGAAGAAGTACCTCAAGGATCCCCAGGTGACCGTATCGATCGCCGAGTTCCGGCCGCGGCCGGTGTCGGTGTTCGGGGCGGTCGCGCAGCCGGGCGTGATCCAGCTCCGCGGGCC
>CAYLSS010000126.1:5080-8119 GCA_964385765.1 uncultured Solibacteraceae bacterium | reverse complement strand
GAAGGCGCTGGCCGCGGCCGCGGTTCCGGCGAAACTGCGTCGGTTTATCTCGGATGCCATAAGCTATCTCCCTGGTCTCACTGGGCGGTCGCCTAAGATCATATGCCATTTGGGACTCATATGCCCGGAGTATCGGCGGCTGCGGGATGGCGTATCCGGGCGGGTTGCTGAAGCCGTGACGTTGATGGTTGTGCCCGCGGGCAAACGACGATCGGCCGGCGAGTAAGAAGGAGAAGCGACGGTGATACGCTGTGGGATGCCGGCGAGCCGGAGCACCGGTTCGCGGAAGGAGATCGCCGTGCCGAAGAGTCGACCACTTGCCATGGCCGGCGGCGTGCTGTTGCTGGCTGTTTGCTGTCTGTCGGGGCAAGATCAGCAGCCGGACTACACGTCGAAGGCGCCACAATACACGTTCGCGGAAACGCTCGCCGAACAGGAGCGGCAGCTTGCCGGGAATCCGCTGCTGCAGCGCTTCCGCGAGTCGCGAGAAAAGATGGCGGATGACCCGTACCGACCCATCTATCACTATGTCAATCCCGAAGGTCGGCTGAACGATCCCAACGGGCTGTCGTACTGGCAGGGCCGCTGGCATCTCTTCTATCAGGCCTATCCGCCCGAGGACCCGAGGCAGCACTGGGGCCACGCGGTGAGCGACGACCTGATTCACTGGCGCGACCTGCCGTTTGCCATCTATCCGCATCCCGAGGAGAAGGTCTTCTCCGGGGCGACGCTGGTGGAAGAGGACCGGGTCATCGCCATGTATCACGGGACGAAGGCGGGTAACATGGTGGCCGTCTCGAGCGATCCGCTGCTGCTCAACTGGAAGAAGGTAACCGGGAAGCCCGTGATCCCGATTGAGAGCGCCGACGGTTCTCCACTGCCTTACCGTGTATTCGATCCGGCGATCTGGAAGAAGAACGGGGTGTATTATTCGCTCTCGGCTGGCACTCTGCCGGGTCCCGGCGGCAAGCGGGTGCGGGCCAATTTCCTGTTCCGCTCCGAGGACCTGGCGAAGTGGGAGTACCTGCACCCGTTTGTCGAGGACGACCGTTACTCGCTCGTCGGCGATGACGGCGCGTGCCCTTACTTCTGGCCCATCGGCGACAAGCACATCCTGCTGCACTTCAGCCACATGAGCGGCGGGAAGTATTTGCTCGGCAACTATGAGCAATCGCGGGATAAGTTTCGGGTGACTTATGGCGGGGATTTCAACTTCGGCCCCTACGGTCCCGGCGGGGTTCATGCTCCCTCGGCCACGCCGGACGGAGAGGGCGGTGTCATCGTCATCTTCAATATGAATCCGGCCATGCCGACCGAGGGCTGGAACCAGATCATGACGTTGCCACGGCGGCTGACGCTGGCGCCGGAGGGCCAGGTGGACGAGTTGCGGATCGAGCCGGCCGGGGAAGTCGAGTCATTGCGTCGGGCACGGCAGGACGTTGGTCCGATGACGCTGCCGGCGAATGAGGAAGTGGTGCTCGAGGAGATCCGGGGCAATGCCATGGAGATCGCGGCGACCATCGACCCCGGCGAGGCATCGATGATCGAGCTGAACGTGCTGCGGTCGGCCGGCGCCGAGGAGTTCACGCGCATCATGTTCTATAAGAATCGCGGGTACCGGCACCGGGAGTACGGCCGGATGAGCCGGCAGGCCCGGCTCGTCAGCAGCGTGATTTCGATCGACAACTCGCGGTCGTCGATCTTGCCGGGTGCATTGTCGCGACCTCCGGAAACCGCCCAGTTCTACCTGGCGCGCGATGAGCCGCTCGAGTTGCGCGTCTTTCTCGACAAGAGCGTAGTGGAGGTCTTCGCGAACGGCAGGCAGTGCGTCGCCCTTCGCGTGTATCCGGGGCGAAAGGATAGCGTGGGTGTATCGCTGCGGGCGCAGGGCCGGGAGGCGAAGCTGCGGTCACTCGAGGCGTGGCAGATGGAGAACATATACCGGTGAGACCGTTTCGCTTCTGCGGGGAGAATCGACGTCCAGTCCCAAGGGTCTGACCGCTAAGGGAACCTGGGGCAGCCACCGCCAAAAAGCAGTTGACAAATGAAGGGCCGGGCAGTATGATTAACGGTGTTAAGTCAATCATCGCTGTTTACAGATGGGCATACAGGAAAGAAAGGAACGGCACCGCGGGCAACTCCGGCAGGAGATTCTGGATGTAACCGGAGAGCTGTTTGCGGAGGGCGGGTATGAGAATGTCTCGATGCGCAAGATCGCCGAACGGATCGAGTACTCTCCGACGACGATTTATCTGTACTTCAAAGACAAAGACGAGTTGCTGGAACAGATTTGCGAGCACACGTTCGCCCGCCTGCTGGAGAGGATCCGCGCTGTTATCGATCCGCTGGATGATCCGGTCAACGCTTTGCGCCGCGGGTGCCGGGAGTACATCAACTTCGGCGTCGATCATCCGCATCATTACAGGATGACGTTCGTCGATCCGTACCACTCGAGCCAGTACCACAAGTCCAAGATGACAACTCAGGAGTTCGAGCAATCGATGGGTGGGAAGGCGTTCGGATTTCTCGAGCAGGCGATCGAGCAGTGCATATCAGCGGGGCGCTTCCGGGAAATGAATGTGCGTGAAGCGGCGACCTCCTGGTGGGCTCTGCTGCACGGGATCACTACTTTGCTCATCTCGGAGAAGGCCATTCCGTGGATGGAAGCGGACCGTCTCATTGAGCACAGCTTCGAGGTGATGATGCGCGGCATGTTGCCCGAGTAAGCGATTTTTTTTGGCCTTTTTGTTAACGACGTAAATCCAATGAACATTGTAAACAATCAAGAGGAATCGGAGGAGGTATATGTTGCAAGACTCTGTGAAAGCACCTGGAAAACGCCGGCGTTGGTGGATTCTGGCGATCCCGGTGGTTGCCATAGGAACGCTCGTGACAGCAGCCACAGTTCGGAGCGGGGACGAGAGTTCGGTCGAGAGACGGGCGAGGGTGCTGCCCGTCGAGGCAGTGGAGATCGGGGAGGCCGAACAGGCAGTGTCCACGCGGTACTACACGGGTGTGATTGCAGCGAAGCGGACCAGC
>CAYLSS010000126.1:0-5070 GCA_964385765.1 uncultured Solibacteraceae bacterium | reverse complement strand
CAAAATCGGCTTCGAACGCCCGGGGCGGGTGATCGCGGTGGAGGTTGATGAAGGGGACGCGGTGGCTGGCGGGCAGCGAGTGGCGGCGATCGATGCCAGAGACCTCGAGTTACTCCAGGCCCAGATGCGGGCGCAGCTAGCCGAGGCGCGTGCCAGGCTGGACGAGCTTATGGCAGGACCGCGCCGCGAGGTGATCGCAGCGGCCCGGGCGCGCCGGGAGGAGTTGGCGCAGCGTCGCAAGCTGGCTGAGGCGCAGCTTGAGCGGCGGGCCGAGTTGCTCGCCCGGCAGGCGGTTTCCAAAGAGGAATACGACGTGGCGGCTTTCGAGGCCGGTTCGCTGCGGGCGGCCGAGGACGCGGCGGCGCACCAACTCGAAGAGTTGGAGGCGGGGACGCGCCGGGAGCAGGTTCTCAGCCAGCGGGCGGTGCTCGACCGATTGTCGGCCCGGCTGGCCTCCATCGAGCTCGATATCGAGAAGAGCGAATTGCGAGCGCCTTTCAGCGGCCACGTCTCGAAACGGATGGTCGATGAGGGGACGGTGATCGAGCCCGGCGAGGCGATTGTCGCGATCGTCGAAGATCAAGCGCCGGAAGCCCGCATCGGCATGCCCTTCGATGCCGCGGAGACGATCCAGCCGGGTGAACGGCATCGGATTGAAGCGAGCGGGGGCACCTGGGAGGCCGAGGTGATCTCTCGGCTGCCGGAGCTTGACGCCGGAACAGGAACGGTGACGGTTCTCTTCCGGCTCGCCGCCGGGGCTGAGGATTCGCTCTACCCCGGCCAAGTGGCGAAGCTTGAAATGACGCGCGAGCTGAATATGGCCGGCCACTGGGTGCCGGCCGGCGCCTTGGCCAAAGGGGTGCGCGGCCTGTGGGCCTGCTACGCGCTCGAGGGACCGGAGCCCGCGGCCGACGGCGCGTTCCGGCTGGAGACCCGCGACGTGGAAGTCCTCTACACGGAAGAAGACAGGGCGCTCGTGCGGGGGGCGTTGAGTACTGGAGAAATGATCGTCGCCAGCGGCCTCAACCGGGTGTCGCCCGGACAACTCGTCCGGCCTGTCGCACGGTAGACGACGAACCACAGGAGGGCACCATGCTGAATCTTTTCTATCGCAATCCCCGGCTGCTCGGGCTGACGCTGGCCATCGTCGCGGTGGCCGGGTTCGCCGCCTACCAGGTACTCCCGCGGCAGGAGGATCCGAGCCTCACCAAGCGCGCGCTGCTGATCACCACGCTCTATCCGGGCGCCGATGCCGGGCAAGTGGAGTCATTGGTGACGGAGAAGATCGAAAACGAGCTCGAAGAGATCGAGGAGATCGATCAGCTTACCTCGAGTTCAAGGACGGGCATTTCGGTGATCGGCGTGGAGCTCTCCGACTACATCCGGGCGGACGAAGCCAAGAAGGCATTCTCGAAAGTCCGCAACAAAGTAGACGACGCGGAAGCGAGACTGCCGTCCGGGACGCGGAAGCCGGTGGTGAACGAGACCGACACGGAAGTGGATGCCTACACGGTCATCGCGGCCCTGGTGTGGGACAGAGAGGTGGAAAGTGCCGAGAGACTGGCGGATCCGAACGAATCCGGGGTCTCCTATGCGGTTCTTGTGCGGCGGGCCGAGGCGCTGGCCGATCGCCTCCGCGCCACGCCCGGGACGAAGCAGGTGGTCCTGTTCGGCGCTCCGAATGAAGAGATCGTGGCGGAGGTCGACGCCGCGAGCCTGGCGCAACTGAATCTTTCCGCTCCCGATCTCGCCGCGCTGGTGGAGTCGAGCGACGCAAAGGTATCTGCGGGTCAACTGCGCGGGCAGGGCGCCGACCTGCTGATGGAAGTCGAGGGCGAGTTCGAAACGCTCGAGAGGGTCGGCGGCATTCCACTGCTCGAAGGCGGAGACGGGCAGATACTGAAGCTCCGCGATCTTGCGGTGCTGAAGAAGAAGCTGGCCGATCCGCTTTCGGAGCTGGCCCTCATTGGCGGCCGGCCCGGTGTCGCCGTGGCGGTTCGGATGGAGGCGGGACAGCGGGTGGACCGTTGGGCCCGAAGAGTGCGTGCGGAGATAGGCGCCGAGGCGGACAGCCTCCCGCGGGGTATCGAGCTGCCGGTGATTTTCGACCAGAGCCGCTACGTCGAGGAGCGCATCGGCTCGCTGGAGCAAAACCTGATCATCGGCATGGGGCTGGTGATGCTGGTCATGCTATTCACGATGGGCTGGCGATCGGCGCTGCTTGTCGGCAGCGCTTTGCCGTTGACCAGCCTACTGGTGCTCGCGCTGCTGCGGGCGTTTGGGATGCCGCTGCACCAGATGTCGATCACGGGAATGGTGATCGCGATCGGGCTGCTGATCGACACGGCGATCGTAATGGTCGACGATGTCACTTGGCGAATGCGGCAGGGCTACGAGGCTGCCAGCGCGGTGCGCGACAGCGTGTCACACCTGGCGGCGCCGCTGTCGGCCTCCACGCTGACCACCGTACTGGCCTTCATGCCAATTGTGCTTGTACCGGGGGGAGCCGGGGAGTTCATCGGGCCGATCGCGGTGAGCGTCATCCTGGCCGTGACCTGTTCCCTGGCCGTGGCGCTCACCATCACGCCGGCCTTCACGGGACGGCTGAACCAGGAGACAACGGCGCTTCGGAAATCGTCCTGGTGGCGGGACGGCGTGCAGAGCGAGAGGTTGAACGGGTCCTACGTCGAAGCACTGCGATGGCTTTTCGAGAAGCCATTCCGTGGCGTGGCCGTGGCCATGGCGCTTCCGCTGGCCGGCTTCCTGACCTTCGCTCAGCTTAACGAGCAGTTCTTTCCGCCGTCGGACCGCGATCAGTTTCAGGTCGAGTTGAGGCTGCCGGAACAGACCCCGCTGGCGAAGACGACTTCGCTCGCGCTCGCGGCCCGCAGGCTGCTGCTGGAGCATGACGAGGTTCGCGAGGTGCACTGGTTCACCGGTTCGAACGCGCCGAAGTTCTACTACAACATGCTCGGGGGCGACGACGGATCGGCCTTCTACGCGCAGGCCCTGGTGCAGCTTCGCAGCTCGGAGAACTACTTCCAGGTGATCCGCGAGCATCAAAACATGCTCGATGAAGGTTTTCCGGAGGCTCAGTTCATTGCTCGCCAGCTCGAGCAGGGGCCGCCGTTCGACGCTCCCGTGGAAGTGCATCTTCATGGCCCGGATCTCGACGGTTTACGCGAGATCGGCGAGCAATGGAGAGCGGAGCTGGCCGCTGTGCCGGAGGTAGTTCACACACGCGCCACGCTTTCCGACGGGAGGCCGAAACTCTGGTTCGATATCGATGACGAGCAGGTGCGGCTGGCCGGGCTCGACAGCGTAACCATCGCCAGGCAGATGCAGGGAAGGCTGGAGGGCGCCGAAGGCGGATCGCTGATCGAGGCGACCGAGGAGCTGCCGGTCCGCGTCCGCATCCGCCAGCAACACCGCGGCGAGCTGGCGCGGATCGCTTCACTCGACGTGCTGGCTCCGGCGGCGCCGGGCGGCGAGCCGGCCTTCGTGCCGCTCGAGACGCTCGGTACGCTGCGTCTGGTCCCGGAGCTTTCAAACATCACTCATCGCGATGGCCGCCGTTCGAACACGATTCAGGGATTCCTTACCGCCGGCACGTTGCCATCGGTCGTGCTGCGCGACTACCTGGAGCGGGTCGAGTCGATGGAGCTTCCGTCCGGCTACTCGTGGGAGATCGGCGGGGAAGCGAGGGAGCGGAACTCCGCGATCGGACAGTTGATGGCGTCGGTTGGGGTGCTGGTGATTCTCATGATCTCGGCGATCGTGCTGACCTTCAACTCCTTCCGCATGGCGGCGATCATCGCCGGGGTGGGGATGCTCGCGGCCGGCAGCGGTCTGGCAGCGGTATGGGTGTTCGGGTATCCGTTCGGATTCGTCGCGGTCATGGGCATCATGGGCCTGATCGGGGTCTCGATTAACGATTCGATTGTCGTGCTGGCCGCCTTGCGCTCCCAGCGGGCGGGAACGGTTCAGGAGATCATTGACGTAGTCGCCCGCGAGACACGCCACGTGGTTTCGACCACGCTCACGACGATTGCCGGCTTCCTACCGCTGATCATCGCCGGCGGCGGATTGTGGCCGCCGCTGGTGGTAGCCATATCCGGCGGGGTGGTAGGGGGTACGCTGCTGGCGCTGGTATTCGTACCGGCCGTCTACCGCGTGCTGACCCGGCCACGGGAGGTCCGCGAACTGCGGGCGCTGAAGCCGGCCGCGGCCACCGCCGGCCTCGTGCTGCTTCTACTGCTGCTGGCGGCTCAGGCATTCGGCGGCCCTCCGCCCTCACGAGTGCAGCCGGGGACGCCGGCTCCCGACGAGGTGATGCGACTGAGCTTACGGGAGGCCGTCGATCTGGCCGTCGAGCGCAATCCGCGTTTACAGATCGCCAATCTCCGGGTGCTCGAAAGCGAGGGGATCTACGGGCAGGTACGATCGGGCTACCTCCCCCAGCTCACCCTGAGAGCATCGGCGGTCTCGCAGACATCGAATCTGGGCAGCATTGGTTTCGACTTTCCCGGGCTGACCCGCCGAATTGGACCCTTCCAAAACTACGACGCGCGCCCGGTGCTGGAACAACGCGTTTTCGATCTCAGCCTGATCCGGCGCATGCAGGCCGCCCGCGATCGGATCCGGCAGTCGCGTTGGGATGCCGAGTCGCTGCGCGAGGCGACCAGCTTGGCCGTCATCCGGCTTTATCTGGCGACACTCGAGGCGGACTCCCGGATGACGGCGACAGCCGCGCGGCTCGAAACGGCGCGTGTATTGCTTGAGCAATCGAGGGATTTTCTGGAAGCGGGGACGGTGAGCCGTTTGGAATACGCGCGCGCGGAGTTGCAGTTCCAGACGGAGACAGCCGCTTTGGCGGCGGCTGAAGAAGCTCTCGAGACCAGTCGTTTTCTGCTCCAGCAGACCATCGGAGTCCCGGTGGATGGCCGCATCGAGCTGACCGGGAGGTTCGATCTGGCCCAATCCGGCGCACTGCCCGCTGAGGAGGCGATCCGGCGAGCGCTCGAGACGCGGCCGGAGATCCTCGCCGTTGAAGCCAGGCTGGACGCCGCC
>CAYLSS010000125.1:0-8127 GCA_964385765.1 uncultured Solibacteraceae bacterium | reverse complement strand
CCGACAACACCATTGTCGTGGCCACGAGTGACAACGGCATGGCGTTCCCACGCGCAAAATCGAATCTGTATGATTTCGGGACCAGGATGCCTCTCGCGATCTCATGGCCGGCTGGAGTCAAAGGAGGCCGAGTTGTAGATGATTTCGTCAGCCTGACGGACCTCGCCCCAACCTTCCTGGAGGCCGCCGGCCAGGAGCCGCCCGAACAGATGACGGGCCGCAGCCTAGTGAGACTCCTGCAGTCCGGCGAACCCGGCCCAAGAGTTTCGGTTGTCACGGCGATGGAGCGCCACACCTGGTGCCGCCCCAATGGGGCGCTTTACCCGATGCGCGCCATCCGCGACCATGAATACCTGTATATTCGCAATTTCGAGCCGGAGCGATGGCCGGCCGGCGATCCCGACTTCGAGTCACCGCATCAGGGGATCTACGGCGATGTGGACAAGAGCCCCACCCGCACTTACATGCTGGAAAATCAAGACTCTCCGGAAGTTCGCCCGTTGTTCGACCTCGCGTTTGGCAAACGGCCGGCAGAAGAATTGTACAAGGTGAAGGAGGACCCGGGCCAGATCAACAATCTGGCCAGCCGGCAGGAATACGGTGACAGGATCGCAGAGATGCAACAGGCGCTTGACCGCTACCTCCGCGAGACGGAAGATCCTCGCAGCGAGGGCAGATCGCCTTGGTCAGACTACCCTTATTACTTTGGTAAGTTTGCACCAAAATCTTGACTGATACCATCCGAGGCGCGAGTAATACCGGGCTGAGTAATCGCCGCGGCGGACAAAGCGAGGGTACTGGGTGCGAAGGCCGTCATTCGGAGTTACATCTTCGCCGAGCAGGATCGCCTCTCCAGATTGGGTAACTAATATGTCGCACAGGATCGCTATTGTAACTTACGTCGTGATGTTGCTTACCTGTGGTGGCGCCGTCACGCTTCTGACAGCCCAGACGTCCGATGGCGCACACCACGGTGACCCTCCTTTCGTGCTGGAGGATGGCTGGCGCAGTTTTCTCAGCGGCCGGGATTTGTCGGGATGGCACTGTCACCCGACTCACGGGAACGCATCGGATACGAACACATGGCGCGCGGTCAGGGGCGTGCGCTGGGACCCGCTTGATGATCCGACGGTCCTTGAGGGGACGGAGACGCCGGGGGACCGAATCATCAACGGCGGCAAGACCTGCAACCTCATAACTGACGAGAGATTTGGCGATATCGAGTTGTATCTGGAATTTATGGTGGCTGAGAGATCCAACTCCGGCGTGTATCTGCACGGACTCTACGAGGTGCAGATCCTCGACAGCTTCGGAAAAGCCGAGGTCGGTACGGGGGATGGAGGCGCCATCTACCACCGCTGGATCGACGAGAAGCCGGTCGACGGTTCACCGCCGAAGGTGAACGCGAATCGCCGCCCAGGGCGCTGGCAGTCATTTCACATCTGGTTCCGTGCCCCGAGATTCGACGAAGCGGGAAAGAAGACCGAGAATGCCCGTTTCGTCCGCGTGCTCCACAACGGTTTGCTGGTCCAGAAGGATGTGGATCTGCGAGGGCCGACGAGGGCGCATCTGCCCATCCCGGAAGCGAGCAGAAACCCCATTATGCTGCAAGGGGACCACGGGCCGGTTGCCTTCCGAAACATCTACATCCGGCCCTTGCGATCCATCCAGCACTGACGGAGCGTCGCAATACTTCGAACCTGTCGGCGGCGCCGGACGTTGCTCACTCAATACCGGCATTTATTCTTAGCGCTCGCCGGATCAACTTGAAGCTGGAGTTGTCCGGGGCAAGCTGGATGGCTTTATCGATGGCGGCAAGAGCCTTTTCGAACTCGCCCTGGTGTCCATAGGCTAGGGCCAATCCATGGTGGGCGGTCGGGTTTTGCGGCTGCAGTTTTGACAGGGCCTCGAACCTGGCCGCGGCCTTCTCGAACTCTTTCGCCTGGAGCGCATTCTGGCCCTCATTCTGCCAGACGATGGCCTGGACCTCGTCCTTGCTGCCGGAGAAGCGCGGGCTCAGTTCGCCCGCTTTGTCAGCGAGTCTCAGAGATTCCTCTTCATGGAGGAGGCCGGCATGCGCTCTCGCCAGATTGTCGAGGATGACAGCATCCCGAGGGTAATACTCGTGGAGCGTCTCCAGTTGCTCCCGCGCCTCCTGGTACTGCCCCTCTCGCAGCAGCTCTCTCGCCTTCTCATCCTGCCGGCTGAACTGTTTTTGCTCCATCAGAACCCGCCGCAGGACGTGCTCGCGAGGGACTTCGATCATCAGCTCGAGCGGCACGTACCCTTTTCTCTGCGCTTGCAGAAGGTAACTTCCCGGCTCCAAGCCGGAGAATTCGAGTTGACCATTCTTATCGCTCTCGGCGTACTTCGCTTCCACTTGCTCGTCTTGCTCGTCTTGCGGAATAATCCGGGCTTCCACCTTTTTGATCGGCTCTCCCGATGTCTCAACGAAGATACACGAGAGTGTATCGGCGGCCATGATCCGGCAGGTGAAGCCAACCGCCAACGCAGCAGCGAATCCGATTGAGGACATCCCCCGGATCTTGGCGAGGCATCTTCTCTCACGCATACTGTCATTACACCAAATCGAAAGCCGATAGAACCGGATCGGCGGGCGGATGCGGCTCCAAAGAAGGTTACCAGGGGGTTAAGTAACGGTCGCATCTTGCTCGTAACCGCCCGTCAGTCTGAAGCTGCCGTACACTTAGATAGGACTATGGAGAATACGGGGATTCATCGCAGAGATCTGTTCCGCACCAGCGCCGCGGCGATGACGGCGGCTTCATACTCGCAGGTGCTCGGTGCGAATGATCGCGTTCGGATGGGCATCATCGGCTGCGGTCGCCGCGGCGGCTATATTATGGAGAAGTTCCAGCAGCAGGACGTCGAAGTGGTCGCCGTGTGCGACGTGTACGCTTCCAAGGTGGACGAATTCGCCTCCAAAACCTCCGGCGCCCGGGGCTACTCCGACCATCGCAAGTTGGTTGAGCAGAACGACATCGACGTTGTGGTCAACACGACGCCTGACCATTGGCACGCTCAAATCACGATTGACGCCCTGAATGCGGGTCGCGATGTGTACGTCGAAAAGCCGTTGACGCTCACGATCCAGGAGGGACCGAAGATTGTCAGGGCGGCCCGTGTGAACGACAGGGTTTGCCAGGTAGGCATGCAGCGCAGGTCCGGGCCACACTATCATGAAGCCCGGGAGAAGTTCGTCAAATCCGGAAGACTGGGTACGATTACCCTCGTCCGGACGTGGTGGCACGGCAACACCGCGCACCTGCGTAAGGCCCCGCCGGAGCTTCAAAAACAGCCGTCCAATCTCGACTGGGCACGCTATCTCGGACCGGTGAAGTGGCGGGAGTATGACCCGCAAATGTATTGGAATTTCCGCGCCTACCTGGAGTTTGGCGGCGGCCAGATCACGGACCTCTTCACTCACTGGATCGACGCTGTCCACTTGCTGCTGGACCAGGACGATCCGGTGGCGGCCGTCTCGTCCGGCGGCGTATACCACTACCGGGACGGCCGTACCGCGCCCGACACAATCTGTACGCTCCTGGAATACCGCCAGGGCTGGACAGCCACCTTTGAAGGGACGCTGGTGCCTTCGATGAGTGGGACCGGGGCCGAGATCTGCGGTTCCGAGGGCAAACTGGTGTGCCGGTATAACGAGATCACGTTTGTGCCCGCCGACAAGGGGGCGCCCGAAGAGAAAGTAAGTACCGCCAAGGACAACGTCGTCGAGCACGTCCGGAATTTCCTCGACTGCGTCCGCACACGAGAGCGCCCGAATGGCGACGTCTACCTCGGCCACCGCTCGGCCCAGGCCTCCCACCTCGGCAACATCGCCTACATCCAGAAGCGGCGGCTCGAGTTCAACCCCGACCGTGAGGAGATCCTCCCGTTATAAGCTGAGAGGCAGGATGGGAATCCGTCTGCTCGTCTTGCTGGGTGCAACTTCACTGGTCGCGGCGGAACCGGAGGCCGCGATTCGCTTCGAGTACCGGCCGATTGCGTTCACTCTCGACAATGGCGAAACGGAGCGCAAACATGCTCCCGAAACTATGGCTGGCGGCGTCGCCGTATTCGATTACGACGGCGACGGGGACCTGGATATCTACTTCGCCAACGGCGCCCGGATGCCGGACCTGGACAAGAGTGATCCAAAATACTGGAACCGCCTGTTCGCCAACGACGGGAAGGCGCATTTCACCGACGTGACGGAGACGGCTGGCGTGGCGGGAGAGGGCTACTCAACCGGTGTGTCGGTCGGCGACTACGACGCCGACGGTGATCCTGATCTGTTCATCGCCGGGGTCCACCGCTACATTCTGTACCGAAACAATGGTGACGGAACCTTCACCGACGTCACCGAAACCGCCGGTCTCCATTGGGTCGATGAAGAATACGGTCCCTTATGGGCGGTGGACGCGGCGTGGCTCGACTACGACAATGACTCGCACCTGGATCTGTTCGTCGTCAACTACCTCAGTTGGGATCCGGAAACGGAACGCGTCTGCTCCGACTATTGCCATCCCAAGCTCTATGAGGGAACACCCAGCCGCCTCTACCGAAACAACGGCGACGGCGCCTTCACCGACGTTTCGGCCCAAGCGGGTATCCGCAAGCACGTGGGCAAGGGTATGGGCGCCGGCATCGCCGATTTCGACCACGATGGATTCGCCGACATCTTCGTTACGAATGACAAGGCGTTCAACTATCTGTTCCACAACCAGCAAGACGGCACGTTCCGTGAGATTGCCTTCGACGCCGCGGTCGCCCTGCCCGAGCACGGCAACTACATATCCGGGATGGGAACAGACTTTCGCGATTGGGACAATGACGGTCTGCCCGACATCGTCTATGTGGCGCTCGAACACGAGACCTTCCCGCTGTATCGCAACACCGGCGACGGATACTTCGAGGAAATCACCGTCAGCAGCGGCATGTTCTCTCAGGCAAAGCTGATGTCGGGCTATGCGCCGTTGCTGGCCGATTTCGACAACGATGGCTGGAAGGATCTCTTCGTGTCGTGCGGTCATGTGCAGTCCACGAAGACCGTGGGTGGAGTGCTGAAAGTGGAGCATCACAACAGCGTCTTCCGGAACCTGGGCAATGGGAAGGTGGAGGCGCTGGTGGAAGAAGCCGGCTTCACATCGCACCCGCCGGCCCGGCACCGCGGAGCTGCCTATGGCGATTTCGACCGGGACGGGCGACTTGACCTGGTGGTCACCGCGCTTGCTGAAGAGGCCGAGATCTGGTTAAACCGCACTGCCGGGCAACGGCACTGGATCGCGCTTAGCCTCGAAGGCACGGCCAGCAATCGCGATGCGGTTGGAACGAGGGTCCGGGTGCAGACAAGCGGCGAAGTGCAGTTCAATCACGTGGCCGCCAGCGCCGGCTATGCCTCCTCCAGCGCCGGCCCCCTCCACTTCGGCCTTGGTGAGGAGCCAACAGCCCGCACGCTCGAAATCCGCTGGCCATCGGGTCAGGTCCAAACGATGGAGAACGTGGCCGGCGATCGACTCCTCCGGATCAAAGAGCCGCGGTAGCTATTTCGCAGCCTCTCGATCCGCTGCCTGGCGCCTCAATGCCAGTGACTGCTTACGCGCCTCCGCGGCTTCTTGATGGCGTCCCAGTTCGCGATAGATCTGAAACAACTGGTAGTGAACCGTGCCGTCAGTGTCGGTGTCCGCGCCCAACTCCAGATGCGGCAGCGCCTCCCGGGGCTTTTCCAGAGCAGAGAAGACGCGGCCCAACGCCACATGGGCCTGTTTGAGATCGGGATTCAACTCGATCGCCCTCCGCAGTGGCTCGATGGCTTCCTGATGTTGGTTTTGGGCCGCCAGGCTTACACCCAGGTTGTAAGCCGCCTCAGCATGTAGCGGCTGAAGCTGGAGTAGCCGGCGATAGGTTGCGGTCGCTCGCGGGTAATCCGGAATTTTCAGCCAGGTGCTGCCGAGCGCATACAGGAGTTCGGGGTCGTCCGGGCGCGTCTTCACGGCTTCCTGATACTCCGCGGCTGCGTCGGTATACAGCTCGCGGGCGTAAAACGAATCGCCCAGCAATTGGTGCGCCCGCGCGGAATCCGGATCGGCCGCGGCAAGACGTTCGAGCATTTCGCGGCCCAATCGATGGTAAGCGGTTCCCTGGAGGTAGATCTCTTCGGGGTGGTCGCCCGCGTCGAGGATGGCCAGGGTACGGTACTGGCGGACCTCCAGCAGCGCCCGCATCAGGACAATGCGCTGTTGCACCGGCAATTGGTCGGAACGGGGAGCGAGTCTCGGGATCACTCCCTCGTAGCGCTTCCGGCGGAGCATTTCCTCGAGGTCGCCGGCGAAGGATTCAGCCTTTGGCAGCGCTCCCTCGGCCGCGGCCAGCAGAGCGGGATCGCCACTGAGAGCCGCGCGCAAGTAAGCAGCCGCGAACCCGCCGGAGGGCCCTCCCGGCTCGAGCCCCACCTGCTTCACGGTAAGACTCTCCACAGGCGGTTCCGGTAAAGGTTGAAAAAACTCAGGACGGATTGCGGCGGCGCGTTCCAGATCCTGCAAAGCGTCTTCGAGTTCTCCCGCGCCGATCCTGGCGAACGCTCGCCCGAAGAGAGCTCGATACGCGAATGGATCCCGTACCAGGGCCTGTTCAAACGCCTCCCGGGCGCCGGCCCAGTCCTGTTGCCTTAATAAGAACATGCCGAGGGCGGTGCGCAGGCCGGCGTGATCGGGCGCCGCGGCGATGGCCCGGCGATAGAAATCCTCGGCCACCTCTTCAAACCGGGGCCGCTGGGCTTGAAACTCGGCGTTAGCCAGCAAGAAAAAGGCGGAATCCTCGTGGTGCTGCAACCGGTCGAATGTCCGCTGTCCGAGGTGCAGATAGACCTTACCGAGACCGTAAAGTGTCTCAACATCTTCGGGATCGCGGTCGAGAAGTGTGCGGTATTCGGCAACCGCTTCCTCGTAGCGTTCCAGGCCGACCAGTGTCGCGGCCACCAGACGCCGCACCATGGCCTCACCCGGCTGTGCCTTGACCGCCGCGCGCAGCAGCGGCAGCGCTTCTTCATAGCGTGATTGCTGGAACAGTATTCGTCCAAGAAAGAAGTTCGGCGCAAACAACTCCGGCTTCAACCGGAGGGCTTGACGAAAAGACTCTTCGGCGCCTTCGAAATGTTGCTGGGCCAGGAGAGCCAGTCCCAGGTTGCTGTGCAACTCGGCGACCTGGGGCAACTGCTTCACCAGAGATGAGAAATGTTTCTCTGCGGTTGCGTAGTCACGGCGCTGCATGGCTTCGTTGGCGGCCTGCATCAATTCCTGGGGAGCTTGCGCATGCAGAGTCGCTACGAGTAGTGGGATCAGCGCAGCGCGGGTCCTCCAGGGTTTACCGGTTGGCATTCAGTTTCGTCATCTCCTTTCGTGCGAGTTCCCGAATCAACTCAGGGCCGAGATCCATCGCCCGCTCGAGCGCCCGCCGGGCTTCTTCGCCGCGGCCATCCCAAGCGCAAGCCACTCCAAGCCGGAAGTACTGCCGGCCATCCGCGGTCGGGTTGCGTTCGATAGCCGTCCGAAACTCGTCGATTGCGGTTTCGAGCTCGCCATGCTTGACGGCTACATGTCCCAAAACCTCGTGGGCTTGGGCTTCCATTTCGGCTCGGAGTAGTTTCCACTCAGAGTAGGAGATAGCGCGCGGAATCTGTTTGCGCTCGAGAACCTTCAGCGCCCTGTCAGCATAGTCCTTCGCCTTTTCCAACAGCTCGGAAGCGTCGGAACGCCCGCCACTGGCGTTAGGAATCGCCGCGGCCATCGTCAGTAATGTGGCGACATTATCCGGCAGATGTGGGAGCGCCTTGGCGCCTGCCTCCAGAACACCGTCGAGATCGTTCAGCCGCTGGTAGGCGCTCATCTGGTATTGGTAGGCGTTGCCGAGCAACTCGGAATCCGGATAGCGTGTCGCGAACCGGTCGACCATGGTGACACGATCGCGCGGGTCTGCGGCGGCGACGATCTCCAGGTACATGTCGAACTCTTTCTGGGTTTGCGCCTGCGGCATGTGGCCCAGGTTTCGGAACACGCCAAACTGTGCAGGCAGCGGGCTTGCCATCAGTAGAGCCGCGACGATCCACCTACT
>CAYLSS010000124.1:0-8134 GCA_964385765.1 uncultured Solibacteraceae bacterium | reverse complement strand
ATGAGGCTCGAGCGATCGCGAAACTGGGGCTGGGACGGGTCATCCTTGTAACCTCGGCGTTTCACATGCCGCGTTCGGTGTTCCTCTTTGAGAGGTCAGGTCTCGAGGTCATGCCGTTTCCCGTGGATTATCAAACAGAGTCCCGCTTCCATCTGGACGCGCTTGATCTGGCGCCACAGGCTGCGGGAATTTCAAATACGGAGCGGGCGCTCAAAGAATTCTATGGCCTGGCGTTTTATCGGCTGACGAATATATTGCGGTAAGGGGCCAACGATCAACCCCGGGGTCATGCCGCGAACAAGACCGTTCTCGGGTAGATATGGGCAATCATCGATCGAGCCGATGGGTGAGAGCCGACTGCATACTCCAGGATGGCGCCATGCACTGTCAGCTCACTACAATGAGAGGAACTAACTCGGCTTGATGTCCACAACGACCCATCGCCCGCCAAGATTTCGCGACCGCGCTGAGCTGCTGGATTATCTGCTCGAGGTGGCGGAGGCGACCTCTGTCACGCTCGAACTCGATGCGCTACTGGCGAACCTGGCGGAGATGATCCAGAAGGTCGTGCCTTGGGACCTTTTTGCGATTTTGCTCTATTCCGAAGAGAAGGGTGGGTTGCTTGTCCGGTATGCTGTGGGTCACCGTCCCGAGATCGTGAAGCGGATGGTGATTCCACTGTCAGAAGGACTTACTGGGGCGGCCGCCACGGCGATGGAGCCAGTGCTGGTCGGCGACGTGGGTACGGATCCGCGATACCTAGCGAGCGTCGACGCGGTGCGGACCGAACTCTCGGTTCCGATGATAGCGCGGGGCCGTCTGGTCGGCGTCATCGACCTCCAGTCCACCAAGCTGAACGCATATAGCGATGAGGATCGGGACCTGGTGCGACTCATTGCCTCCCGCGCCGCGGCCTCCATCGACAATGCGCAACTCTATCGACGGACGGTGGGGCAGAACAATACGCTGCGGACGCTGGCGTCGCTGGCGCACAGCTTTTCCTCGACCCTTGACCTGGACGAGCTGCTGAACAAGATCGCAGCCACGGTCCGCCGGCTGATCAACTACGATGCATTCTCGATCCTGCTCCTTGACGAGGAGAACAGGGTGCTCCGCCGCCGTTTCAGTATGCGGTTTGACAAGCGGGTGGACCTGGACAACATTCCATTGGGGCAGGGAATCACGGGGGCTGCTGTGGAAAGCCGGAAAGCCGTGCTGGTGAAGGACACTCTGAACGATCCGCGATATATCAAGTCAACCGAGGGCATCCGGTCAGAGGTGGCTGTTCCGCTGCAGGTTCCGGATCGACTATTGGGCGTGATGGATCTGGAAAGTACCAAGGTGGGGTACTTCACCGAGGATCATTTGCGGATGCTGGGATTGCTGGCGCCACTGGTGGCGAATTCGGTGGAAAACGCCCACCTGTACGAGGAACTGGCGGAGCGCGAACGGCGCCTGGCACAAGACCTGAATGCGGCCCGGCATCTTCAAAACATGCTGCTCCTGCGCGAGCCGCCTGCGATTGAGGGGCTGGAGGTGGCTGCCCGGCATCGATCGGCTCTCGAGGTGAGCGGAGATCTCTATGACTTCTTCCAGCAGCCGGACGGCCTGGATGTAATCGCCTTCGGCGATGTAAGCGGAAAAGGAGCCGCGGCAGCGCTTTACGGGACACTCGTGGCCGGACTTCTTCGTAGCATGGCTCCGCGACGGCCAAGTCCTGGCATCCTCATGCGCAGTCTGAACGCTGCCCTTGGCGAACGGAAGGTCCCGGCAACTTACGTGACCCTGCTACTGCTGTTCTGGGAGAAGAGCCTGCGAATTTTCACGATGTCGAATGCCGGGATGTTCCCGCCGATCTTTTGCCGGCAGGGGAAAATTCTGAAGCAAAAGGTTGAGGGAATCCCGATTGGCTTGCTGGACAATCGAGTCTACGACGAGGTGATCTTTCGTGCCGAGCCAGGCGATGTTGTGTTGCTATACTCGGACGGGATTCACGACCAGCAGAACAGCGTCGGGAATGAGTACGGTCGTGCACCGCTCTACGAGTTGCTCGAGCGGCACTGGGATCGCAGCCCGGATGAGATTGCAGATGAAGTACTGGCCGATGTGGATCGCTTCGCTCGGAGTGAATTACGGGGAGACGATCAAACCCTGGTTGTCTTCCGGGTTCAGTAGGGCGCCTCCTGCCCTCAGGCGGGCCCAATCGGATTACAGATGATCGACCCGTTCAGCTATCGAGACAACACATTGCGGTGCGAAGGTGTTGACCTCGCCGACATCGCGACGGCCGCGGGTACACCGTGCTATGTGTACTCGGCCGCATCGATCCTGGAGAAATACCGCGCCTACGATGAGACGTTCGCACAACTCGACCACCGAATCCTCTACGCGGTGAAAGCCAATTCGAACCTCGGAGTTCTGAAACTGCTGGCTGATGCAGGCGCCGGATTTGACATTGTCTCGGGCGGTGAGCTGTATCGTACGCTGAGGGCGGGAGGCAAGGCGGAGCGAGTGGTCTTTTCGGGAGTGGGGAAGACCGCCGCCGAAATCGAGTACGCACTGGATAGCGGCATCCTGATGTTCAACTCCGAGTCGGAAGCTGAGTTGGCGCTAATAGATGCCCTGGCGGCACGGCGGGGGGGCAAAGCCCGGGTCGCCGCCAGAGTGAATCCTGATGTCAACCCCGATACGCATCCATATATCGCGACCGGGATGCGGGAACACAAGTTCGGGGTCGACATCGGCGATGTCGAGGGTGTTTACCAGCGCGCCGCCAGGCTTCCCAATCTAATACTCGAAGGGGTGAGCTGCCACATCGGTTCTCAACTCCTGGACACCGATCCGATTCACGAAGCCGTGGAGCGAATGGTCGAACTGGTCGAGAAGCTGCGCTCCCTCGGGCACCCCATCCGGCATCTCGATCTCGGCGGAGGACTTGGGATCCGGTACAGACCGGAGGAACGGCCGCCAGAGATCAAACGGTTCGTGGCCGACGTGCTGCGAAAGCTTTCAGGTCACGACCTGACGATCATGGTGGAGCCGGGACGGTCGATCGTGGGGGATGCCGGGGTCCTTTTGACCCGTGTCCTCTATCGCAAGCGCACGGGGAGTAAGGAATTCATCGTGGTGGACGCGTCGATGACCGACCTCATTCGGCCCGCGCTGTACCAGGCGCACCACGAGATCATCCCGCTGAGGCGGCGGGAACTTGGCACCGTGGTGGCCGACGTTGTGGGACCTGTCTGTGAGAGCGGTGATTTCCTGGCCCGCGACCGTGAAATCGACAATGTAATGCCAGGCGATCTATTGGCCGTTCGCTCGGCAGGGGCGTATGGTTTTGTCCTGGCATCGAATTACAATGCGCGGCCGCGACCCGCGGAGGTTCTGGTGGAGGGTGACGGTTGGCGTACAGTCCGATGCAGAGAGTCCTATGAAGATTTGGTGAGGGGGGAGCACGCCATAGCCCCGAGAGGCTGACAGAACGGTGCTCAGTCACGCGGGGCGGCTATTATAGCAGCCCCGCGATATCCTGCTCGATTTCTGTGATATCTGTTTCACCGACCCAGATCTTGGCGAGCTCGCCCTGCCGATCATAGAGAAATAGCCCCGGCAAAGCCCCAGTCCACGAAGGGTCAATGGCCTCGATGAACGCGTCATCATCCTCCACTGATTTGATGTAGGCGGGGCTGGGAACGGCGAACTGCTGCAGGAACTCGAGTGCTGCCGACTTGTCTCCTGGTTCATCGGCGGAGACCGTAACCAAGCGGAATCCCTTCTCCTGAAGTCTCTTATGCAGATCGACCAGAAGCGGCATTTCCTTCCGGCACGGGGCGCACCATGTAGCCCAGAAGTTAATCAGAACCACCTTGTCCTGATGCCTGGCGAGCACTCTGGACAGTTCCTGTTCGTTGAACGCCTTCAATTCTGCGGGTTCGGCAGCGTTCAGGATCGGTACCGCGAGCATCAATGAGAGAGTGGCCCACCGTCTGAGGATCATGAAATCTTTTTGATGGTGCAGCCAAAGGCTCTGGTTTCAGCCGGTTCCGGATTCTTGCCGGCAAGCACCGCGTCGAGCGCCTCACGGAGGCTGTGGTGCTTGATCTCGCCGGTCCGGGCATCATCGATGCGTCCGTGGTAGACGATCTCGCCCGATTTCACAACATAAGCTTCCGGGGTTTTCTCCGCGCCGAAGAGGTCCGCGACGACATTACCAGGGTCTTTGTAGACAGGGAACTGGAAGCCGTTGTCGGCGGTGTGCCGAGCAACCTCGTCCGCGGGTTCCGACTTGTTGGAGTTGATGAACACGAACTCGACGCCCTTCGGATTATAGTCGGCGAAGACCGACTTCATGCGCTCGTTGTAATCGTTGGAAATGGGACACTGGGTAGCGATAAAGAGAATAACGGTTGTCTCGTCGGAAATCGACGAGTAGCTAACTTCTTTACCCTCAACCGCTTTTAGCTTGAAATCCGGAACTTCCGCGCCGATGCCTAAACCGCCGGCCGAAGCAGAGCTGGCAAGCAGAAGTGCCAGGCAAACAGATACAGTGATTTTTCGAATCATTTGGATTTTCCCCTCTCACAGCTTTGACGTAGTTCACGGCAAAACGGACCGTTACAGCTTGTCGCGGCCATCTACGCTTCAGGCTTTAGCTTCAGATTGATGGTTGCCTTCTTGCGGGAGTCGTATACGGAAAGCCGTCTCGCCTTGCTTTCCTGCCCTTCATGACTTGCCCGCAATTCGTAATCGTTCTCTGTCGAGAGTCCGTGGAAGCGGTAGCGCCCGTCGTCCTGCGTGATGAACGAGCGAACCTCGAGCGTCTTGGTGTCCTTCAGCTTCACGACGGCGCCCTCGACCAGTTCGCCCTTGTCGTTTTCCACCACGCCAGCCACTGACCGGCTATTCTCCGCTTTTTTTTCTTTCTTGCCGAAGTACGGCGTGCCCGGCTTCTCGCCAGGTTCCCGTGGGGCTCCGGGATCCGGAGAGCCCTGAGCAAAAGCAAATGCCGCGCCCATGAAGAGCACGGCTACAAACAACGTAACGATGCGCTCGATGGTTCTCATTGTGACTTCCCCTCGTCGGTGGCTGGCTGGAGCCGAAACGAGACACTAACTCGTTGGTCCCATTGAACATCGACCGATTTACGGGCCGGCTGCCAACCGTCCGCTTCGACTTCTATAGTATATCGCATGGAGCCGGCCGGGACTCTCACGACGAACTCTCCGCGGGCGTCGGTCTCAACCGTCCGAATTTCTTCGCTGGAGACCTTCGAACCTTTCTCGGGTTGAGGAGTCACGGTGATGCGGGCTCCGCGAAGCAAAAACCCGGACTTCTGAAATACCGTCCCCTCGATGACAGCAAAGCTCTGAGCCTGCTTCTTCTTGGCGGCCAGAGGTGTGGCGAACGCAAAGATAGCTGCAACGACCAGAACACCAAGCAAAAGCCGTTCAATAGCCGCGCGAACTTCTCCACGGGTCGGTTTCATCGTCCTCTTCCTCGTCGTCAAGGTCCTCGTCCTCCTCAGCAACCTCCTCGATCTCGAGCGGATGCAGATTTGCGACGAACAGGCTGGCGCCGCATTCGTCGCACGCCAAAGCATCTCCTTCGTCCAGTTCTTCTTCTTCGACGTCGATCATGGAGCTACACAAGGGGCACTCGATCATGAGCTTTCCTCCAGCATAACTGGCTGCAACTCCCTTTATACAGGACCGCACAGGATTTGCAAGCGGCCGCGCGCCGACGGCGGCAAAGACCTACCGGAGCAGGCCCGGGTCGCTGGATTGAAGTCTCTGATAGCGGTCGACAACGCGCTGGACGTATTGCTCGGTTTCGCGATAGGGAGGGATGCCTCTGTAACGGGCCACTGTGCCCGAACCGGCATTGTAGGCGGCGAGGGCGCTGTGAATACCGCCTTCGTACTTCAGGAGCAGGTCGCGCAGGTAGCGTGCTCCGGCGTCGACGTTCTGGGCGAGATCATATGGGTCCGCACCAAGTTCAGCCGCTGTCCCGGGCATGAGTTGCATGATGCCAACAGCACCTTTTGGAGAGACAGCCGTTTGGTCAAATGACGATTCAGCGGCGGCGACACTCTCCAGGAGTTCCACAGGCACACCATAGCGATCGGCTGCTTGTCGAAGGAGGTTCTTAGGGTCGGCTTCGCGCGCCTGGGGAACGGGCGCAATCGGATCGGCCAAGGCGGCGGTTTCGTGTTGCGGCTCAAATGCGGCGACCGCCGAGGCGGGCAACTCGATCACACCCCCGTCTGCATAGAGTCGCACAACTTCGCCGCGAACCTCATGCCGTTCGGCATATATTCGGAAGCCAGTGGTAAGGAGAGCGTATTCGCCAGCGACCGCCGGGAGGGTCGCCAGGATGGCTAGTTCTAGAGTCAGGAACCGCATCTCGCTCGAATTCTATCCATATAGTGTAGACGCTTGGCAATAGTGGAGTGTTGAATGCATGCTCGCTGGAAATGAGCCGCATTGCCGGTTCATTCGCGCCACGCCGGAAGTTACAGTTGGTCCGATATGATGGACGCATCCGTCGGCCACAGCCATGACAACAATCAGCCATTTGGAGTGCTCGCTTTGCGGGAGAAGACACGATGCCGGGCAAGTGTGGAACCTTTGTGAGTGCGGCGGTCCCCTGCTGGTCCGCTACGATCTGGATCGAGCCAGGAGGAGTTGGAATCGCAGCTGGCTCAACAACGGTCCGGCGACGATGTGGCGCTACCAACCCGTGCTTCCTGTTCGGCGGCCGGAATCGATTGTATCGCTAGGCGAAGGGTTTACGCCTCTGCTTCAGGCCAGCCGCCTAGCGCAGCGGCTGGGATGCTCGCGGTTGTGGATCAAGGATGAAAGCGTAAACCCGACTGGTTCATTCAAGGCACGCGGGATGTCGTGTGCCGTTTCCATGGCGCGAGAGCTGGGAATCAGCAAGCTGGCAACAGCTTCCGCCGGCAATGCCGGAGGGGCCATGGCGGCATATGCAGCGGCCGCCGGCATCGAAGCGCACATTTTCATGCCTCGCGATGTGCCCCAATCCAACCTGCTCGAATGCCAGGTTTTTGGTGGTCACTTGACGCTCGTTGACGGATTGATTAGCGACTGCGGCCGCGTGGCCGCCGAAAAGGCGGAGAGTGAGGGTTGGTTCGACATGGGCACGTTGAAGGAACCCTACCGCATCGAAGGCAAAAAGACGATGGGCTACGAGATCGCCGAGCAGCTACATTGGGAACTGCCGGATGCAATCCTCTACCCAACGGGAGGCGGAGTTGGTCTCATCGGGATGTGGAAAGCCTTTGAAGAGATGGAGACACTTGGGTGGATTGCTGAGAAGCGGCCGAAGATGATTGCCGTGCAGGCCTGGGGCTGCCAACCGGTTGTTCGGGCGTTCGAGCAGGGTGATGTCCGGAGCGAATTCTGGTTGGATGCTCACACGGTGGCAAGCGGATTGAGAGTGCCTAAGCCGCTGGGAGATTTTCTTGTTTTGCGTGCAGTCAGGGAAAGCGGAGGGTGTGCGATCTCCGTGGATGATGCGGAACTTCTTCAGGGCAGCAGGCTGCTCGGTGCGGAAGAAGGTGTTTTTGCAGCTCCCGAAGGGGGGGGCTGCGTGGCGGCACTGAAGAAGCTCCTCGATTCCGGGTTCCTCTCGCCCGAAGAAAGAATCGTAATCGATAACACCGGCTCCGGCTTGAAGTATCAGGAGGCCTTTTCGACGCAATTTCCCAGGACGACCACGAGTGAAGCCGATAAGCTGGGTGGATTGATAACTCCCCGATGAGACGGAGTGCTCAAGCTCTCGCCGGTTTCCAACGGGAGAGCACTTGGCGGAGATCGTCAAGGCTGACTGGTTTGCTGAGGTAGTCATCCATGCCGGCGGCCAGGCAGAGTTCACGATCTCCGTCCATGGCTCGGGCAGTCATGGCCACAATCGGGACATGTCGCTTCCCTTGTTCAAGGGCTCGAATCCGTTGGGTAGTCTCCAGCCCGTCCATGCCGGGCAGGTTAACGTCCATCAAGACCAGATCGAACTGCGCGCGGCGAAGAATGTCGATCGCCTCCCGGCCGTTGGAGACAGTGGTTGCGGTGCAGCCGAGCTTTTGGACCATTCTCGTTGCGATGGTTCGGTTCAC